>NZ_AQOQ01000013.1:0-108162 GCF_002888555.1 Alcanivorax sp. MD8A
CAAGATCACCGAGTAATTCGTTACCCGGTATCAGAAAAAGGGGTCGCTTCGGCGGCCCTTTTTTTATGTCTGATTTTTGGGTTGAGTCACACGCAGGTAACGGGTGCTGTTTTTCCACCGTTTCGAGGGGATATTTCTCTCGCTCGCTATTCGTACCCTGTGGCGACGGGGCTATACCCGCCAGCGATGACCCCTTTCATCTTTATCAGCAAAAGCGATGGCTCCATATTGGCTACCCATCGACAGGCTTGCTGACTACCCGTTCTCCTCTGGTGAAAAATCCGTTTGAGATCATACCTGCGGCTAGTTGACGCGGCTTTTAACCTGTCCCCGAAGAATGCCCTGCCAAAAAAACTGCTAGTAAGAGCGTTCCCTTTTGGTGTTACCCCTCTACACATTTTTAAATCTCGGGCGTTAGATAGTCCTCACGGTTCGAGTGTGTATCTCGCCGCTTAACGGGAACGTTGTTCAACTACTGGGGATAAGGGAATGTCCACGATTTCTGTCTTTGGGCTGGGCTATGTTGGCGCAGTCTGCACCGCCTGCTTTGCCAACAAGGGCCATACCGTTATCGGTGTGGATGTCAGTGAAGCCAAAGTCGCTCAGGTTCGACGGGGGGAGTCTCCCATTGTTGAAGACGAACTGGGTGATTACCTGGCGAAGGGGGTAGCAGAAGGCCGCATCACCGCGACCACTGACTGTGCCACTGCCGTGCGTGATTCCCGGATTTCGTTTGTCTGTGTGGGCACGCCGAGCGACGAGACCGGTAACCTGAATACGCGTTATCTGAAAGCGGTGTGTGAAGAGATTGGGCAATCGCTACGTGACAAGGATGATGTGCACCTGGTGGTGATTCGCAGCACGGTGCTGCCTGGGCTGGTGCGCGGGGAGCTGTTGCCCATTCTTGAGCAGGCCTCGGGCAAAAAGGCCGGAGAGGACTTTCTGCTGGCGGTCAATCCGGAGTTCCTTCGTGAGTCCACCGCGATCAAGGATTTTTTCAGCCCGCCCATGACTGTCATTGGTGGAATCAATGACGCCTCTTCCGATGCACTGGCGACCGTGTACGAAGGCATTGATGCCCCGGTTGTCCGTCTGGCACTGGAAGAAGCTGAGCTGGTCAAGTATGCCTGTAACTCCTGGCATGCCACCAAAGTCTCCTTCGCCAATGAAATCGGCAATATCGCCAAGCAGGCGTCGGTTGATGGGCGGCGGGTGATGGATGTGGTGTGCATGGATAACAAGCTCAACCTGTCCAGTTATTACATGAAACCCGGGTTTGCCTACGGGGGCTCCTGTCTTCCAAAGGATGTCCGGGCGCTGAATGCCTGGTGCGACAAGGTGGCGCTGCCGTCGCCTCTGTTGCGATCGTTGGCGACCAGTAATGACAACCAGGTGGAGCGGGCCATGGCCATGATCCGCCAATCCGGCATGAAGAAAATCGGCATGCTGGGATTGAGTTTCAAGCCGGGCACCGATGATCTTCGCGAGAGTCCCCTGGTCACGTTGGCCGCCCGCTTGCTGGAAGAGGGCTTCACTCTGTCCGTCTATGACAGCAACGTCTTGCACGCGAGCAAGCACAGCCCGGTTGCGGCCCAGCTATGGGAAAGTTATGGCCCGGTCTTTCATTGTCTGAATGATGACATCGATGCTCTGGTCAAGGTCAGTGAGGTGGTGGTGGTGGGCCATTCAACTGCGGAATTCCAGCAGGTTGCGGATGGCGTAAACAGTGGACGGCTGTTGATCGACCTGTGCGGATATTTGCCAGGTGTATCCATGGGCGATCGTCAGGGCATCTGCTGGTAAGTTGCCGATGAAGACGTTCACGGAGTGGCTACTGTGGATCACCGTGGTGATGGCGCTGGCATTGCTGATCGAACCGGCGTATCTGGATAGCAGCGACAAGAAGTTCATTCTGATTATCGGTGCCATCGGGCTGTGGCGGTATTCCATGGGGGCCATGCACCTGGTTCGCGGGATCTGGTTCATGCAGGTGGCGTTTCCTGCCCTGCGTCGTCGAGTGGATGAAGATCCTGGCCGTTATTTGCCGAGCCATGTCTATCTGGTGGTAACCAGTTTCCGCATACCGGCAGATACGACCTGGAACGTCTATGCGAGCGTATTCCGCGAGGCCGTGAATTGCGGGGTGCCTGCGACGGTGGTGGTCTCCATCGTCGAGCGAGGTGACGAACGTCTTATTCGCCAGTGCCATCGGCAGTTCGATCCAGATCAGTGCAGCAAGTTGATCATTTGCCGGGCGCGTGGCACGGGCAAGCGTGATGGGCTGGCTATGGCGTTCCGTGCGGTGAGCCGCTGTATGCCAGACCGTGATGCGGTCGTCGGGGTCATTGATGGCGACACCATGTTGGCACCGGATTGCGTCAGGGACTCAGTCGTGTTCTTCGGCTTGATGCCGAACCTGGGCGGCCTGACCACTAACGAGCAATGCGTGGTCCGGGGCAGTCGGGTGATGCGCGATTGGCACACCATGCGGTTCGCCCAGCGACACTTGAATATGTGCTCCATGGCTTTGTCGCGGCGGGTGCTGACCATGACCGGGCGGATGTCCTTTTTCCGGGCGGCAGTGCTGACCGCGCCAGAGTTTATTGCGGATGTGGAGTCAGATTATCTGGATCACTGGCGGCTGGGCCGGTTCCGGTTCCTCACCGGTGATGACAAATCCAGCTGGAATTCACTGATGACGCTGGGCTGGGACACCTTCTATGTACCGGATGCCCACACCTTGACGGTAGAGCACCCGCCGCATCATCGCTTTGTGCCTGCAACGCTGCAGTTGATGTTTCGCTGGTATGGCAATTCATTGCGACAGAATTTGCGCGCAACGCGGCTGGGGTGGCGACGTCTGGGATTGTTTACCTGCTTTGTGCTGTATGACCAGCGTATCAGCATGTGGACCTGCCTGATTGGTCTGACCGCCGCCTTGTTGATGGGGTTGCTGGATAACGGTCAGCTGTTGTTTGTGTATGTGTTCTGGATCGCCCTGTCTCGCACCCTGGTGGCGGCACTGTTGAATGTGACCTATCACCCGGTTGGGCCGCTCTATCCTGTGTTGCTTTATTACAACCAGGTGGTGGGATCGATGGTAAAGATTTTTGCCCTGTTTCATCTGGACCGGCAGAGCTGGACTCGCCAGAAAACACGGCTGGCAACGCAAAGCGGCGGGTTTGACATGATGCTCAGTCGTATCAGTTCCAAAACCATGTTGATGTCGAGCGCTGCAATTTTTATCTGCGTCATGTACCTGATTGCGATGGGGTAAGCGAGAGCAGGGCCTGAAGGGGACAGGGCCGTGTGGAAGGATTTGGAGGGAAGGATCATGGAAGAAAAACAGATTCGCCAGGTTCACGAATCCCAGGAGGAGCGCCAGCACGTCAGAGTGCGGCTCAACGGGAACCTGAGGTTGCGGCTGCAGAGCCCGGTGAAAGGCATTTTTTCACTGGAAGATGTGTCGATGGGCGGTTTGTCATTTATTGCAGGGCAGGTAGATCTGCCGCCGGGGTCGTTGTGCCATGGTGAAGTGGTGTTTCGACTTGGGCGTGCCAACCTGTCCATGCCGATCAGTTTTCGCATCATCTACCAGGATGACAGCAGCAAGCGTACGGGTGGCGAGTTTACCGTTATCGACCAGGAAAACGCGGACTTGTTGAGGTTGTTGATAAGCAATTACCTGGCGGGCGAATTAACGTCGCTGGATGACGTGATCGACAACATGAAACGCGAGAATTATGTGACGGCGCGAAAAGGCAAGCAGGTGGCGCCGGCGCGCAGTCTTGTCGAGCGTTGCAAGGCGGTGCTGATCAGCGGTGTGTTCTTTGTCCTGGGTTTGTTGGCGTTTGTCTTTGTCGCTTACAAACTCTATCAGCATGCCTTCATGATCAAGGCGGCAGACGCCTGGATCAGTCTGCCAGGCAAGACGCTGATCATGCCGGAGAATGGCTATGTTCAGATGTTGATCCCGGAAGGGACAGACGCCGTTGAGAAAGGCCAGCCATTGATGACGATCTCGTCACGGTTGGTGGCACGGCTGAACAATGGTGTTTTGCTGGATTCGCTGGATGCCAAACAGGTCAAAGGCTTGCTGGATGCTGCGGTCTTCGAGGTGACGCTGAACAGCCCCTGTGACTGCACGATTGCCGAACAGATGGTTGCCGATGGCGAGTATCTGCACGACGAATCCCCACTCATGCGACTGGTGGAAAAAGACGCCCCTGCCCGAGTGGTGGCACTGTTTGACCTGTCCGCTGAGCGCTTGCCCGGGCGCGCTGATGAGGCCGTTACTATCCAGTATCTGGACGGCAAGAAGGAAACCGCCGCAGAGGTGGTCGAGATGGTCAGAGATGAAGCGTCGGGCAAGCTGCGCATGGAGATTCAGCCGCAGCGTAGCCTGCCGCTAAGTGCCCAGCATCAGCCCGTCAGCGTTATGGTGCATCCCGCATGGCTGCCCGTGCTCTGATTGCTGCGCTGCTGGCGGTTCAGCTGGCTGGCTGCCAGCTTCCGGCGGACACCCGTCATGCCCGTTATCAGCTCTCCCTGGGGAACACCGAGCAAGCCAGGAAGCAGCTTAAGGGGCTGGCGGAGGCCGGCGACCCGGCAGCGCAGATCGAATACGCCAAATTGATTGCCGCTGACCAGGGCAGTGACCCGGCGGAGGCCATGGTGTGGTACCGGCGCGCCTGGGAGCAGCAGGACTATCGGGCGGGGCCGGCCAGTTTGCACCTCTACAAGCGCTATCAGGGCAGTGTTGGCTTTGGCGAAACACGGGCCCGGGAATTGTTGCGCCCTCTACGCCCTCTGGAGAGTGAGCAGGATTTGAGTCTGGCACTGGATATCGCGGTGCTCTACCCCGGGGCGGTCACGGATCGACAGTGGCAACAATGGTTGGCGCTGTATCGCCGCAGCTGTATTCAGGACTGTTATTTCGCCACCTATGCAGGGCGCTACGCCCAGCATCGGGGGGATATCGAAGAGGGCGCCCAATGGTATGAGCAGGTCCTTCACCGGGATCCACGAGCGGTGGAATATCTGCAGGATCTGTTCTGGCAGGCGGGTACCCCGGAACGCTTTGTCTCAATGATCAGGAGCATTGAAGGGGATGTGTCGCTGGACGGCATCTACTGTCTGCGCATCGCCACCCTGATCAAGGCCAATGCCACCACCGCCGAGCACGACCCTCTGGTGATGCGCTGGTTGCAGCGCGCCGCAGACAAGGGGGAGCCACTGGCCATGGTTGAGCAGCTTCAATACATGCTGGCCTGGCCAGGGGTGTATTCCTACGACGAGTTTTCTGAGGCCGTGACAACGTTGACTCCGCTGGATTCTGCCATGGCAACGTATTTCCGTGCCCGGGGGGATCTGCGGGAGGAGTGGTTTGAGCTGCGGCCGCAGCGGGCCCAGCGTGATTTGCTGGCGCTGGCGGATGCAGGGATGGCCCGCGCCTACCTGCCGCTGGGGGAATTGTATGAGAGTGGCTATCTGGGGGAGGCAGACATGGAACGTGCGGTGAAGTTTTACCTGCTGGCAGCGGAATCTGGGCTGGCGCAGGGGGATGTGTCCCTGGCCAGGCTGTACTCAACGGGCAAAGGCGTCGCCCGGGATCCTGTCAGAGCCTATGCCCATCGGGAGGCGAGCAAGGTGTTGCTGCCACGCACTGCCCGGCGGGAAAGTGAGCAGTCTGTGCCATTGCCGGAAGGTCTGCTACCTGCCGGGCAGCAGGCAGCCGGCCGGTTGATCGCGGCACGTAAACACTGGCTGGAGGAGCAGTTCCATGTTGCCTTCACGCAGTAGTGTTTGGCGCCTTGGGGCGGTGCTGATGGTATCGCTGGCAACGGTGGCTGCGGCGGCCCCCCTGCCACGTCACGAATATGATCAGCGTTTATATCTGAGTGCCGGGGAATCGCCGGATTATCAGCAGCTTTTCCAGGATGGCAGTACCGAGGCCAATGGTGTACTGCGATATGAACCCCGTTATCACTGGCGAAGCGGTGATACCGAGTGGCATCGCTGGGACGCTGAGGTGCGGGCAAAACTGCTGGTGGCTGCCGGTCGGCCCAGTAGTCTGCAAGCCGATGAAAATGGCCGCATTCGGGAAGATGAGCATTACGCAGAGTTGCGGGATGCCTGGGTGCGACGTCGCATGCTGTTTGGTCAGCCATCTCTGTCGCTGGCACTGGGGCGCCAGACCTACAAGGATGAAGAAGGGCTGATGTGGGATGGGCCACTGGAAAGCCTGCACTTTGCCTATCAGGCCAGCCAGTGGCGAGCCATGGTGGCGGTGGGGCAGCAGCTTTCCTCCTATCGCAGTGATGATTCGGATCTGGACCCTCGTGATGAGGATGTCCGGCGGGTTTTTCTCGGTGCCGGGCATCAGTGGCTGCCGGGGCATTGGTGGGACTGGCAAATGCACTGGCAGGACGATGTCTCCGGTACCCAGAAAGAGCGTATTGACGACCTTCTGGATGTGCGGGATTTCAACGGTTATTGGTCAGGGCTTAGGCTGCAGGGGGAGGCCGGTAGCGATACCCGCATCGGCTATATCCTCAACGGTATTTACCAAGAGGGTAACAGCAAGACCTTTGTTGCCAGCGGTGCAGGTGGTGCCCAGAGTGACGAGTCCATTATCCGCGGCCATTTCTGGATGGCTGAGCTGTACGGGCGTCTGGATAACCTGAGCTGGCGCCCGTCGCTAGGGGTGCGTGCGGCCAGCACCGATGCGCCGGAAACTGATCGGGATGGTTATTTCCAGAGTCGCCTGCAAAGTAACCGGCGTGCCGGGGTAGCCGATCTGTCTACCGGTGTGTTGGGCGATATGCTGGATTACGAGATGCACAATCTGGAATTCGTGGCCGCCTATTATCGGCAGCAATTATGGCCGCGGGCAGACCTGGAGGTGCTGGGTGGGGCGCTGAAGCGTATGGATCCGGCCTTGCGCGTCAGCAGTCCCATCCGCAACCCCCTGGTAGACGGTGAGGATGATCTGGGCCGTGTCTTGAATGTGGCGCTTGGCTGGCGTTCTTATCCGTTGGCAATTTCCGAGCGGCGGCAGATGCAGCTGTCTGCCCGCTTGAGTTATTCCGCTTTCGAGATGGGCGATGCCTATCAGCGGGCGGAACAAATTCATCAGGTGCTTCTGGTTATCGCAGGGAGGTGGTAGCCATGGTGTTCTCATCGAACTTGTTCGTATTCCTGTTTTTGCCCTTGTTCCTGGCGGCGTACTACCTGACACCTTCGCGTTGGCGAAACTGGACCATTCTGATCGGAAGTTACCTGTTTTACGCTTGGTGGCGGCCGGATTTCCTGTTGCTGTTCATCGCCATTACCTTATGGAACTACGGTTTTGCGCTGGCGGTGCACCGTTACCGCGAGACGCCAAGGGGGATATATTGGCTGGTGCTTGGGGTGCTGGGGGATTTGGCGGCCCTGGGCTATTTCAAGTATGCCAATTTCGGTGTTGAATCCATCAGTCAGTTGATGGTGTCGGTGGGGCTGAATCCTTTCTACCTGGAAGCGATTATTCTGCCGCTGGGCATTTCCTTTTATACCTTTCAGGCCATGGCCTATCTGGTGGACGTGCACCGGGGCGATGCACAGCCTACCCGCAGCTTCATCAATTTTGCCGCCTTTATCTCTTTCTTTCCCCAGCTGATTGCCGGGCCGATCTTGCGTTACCGGAACCTGGAGAAACAGTTCGAACAACGCACGCATTCCATGGAGCTGTTTTCGCTGGGGGCCAGCCGTTTTCTGTTGGGTTTCATCAAGAAGGCGCTGATCGCGGACAGCATTGCGCCGGTGGCAGGTTATCTGATGGCGGCGCCAGAGCCGGGTTTTGTCGATAGTGCTTTCAGTGTGGTGTTGTCGACTCTGCAGCTGTATTTCGATTTTTCCGGGTACTCGGATATGGCGATAGGCCTGGGAATGATGATGGGCTTTCGTTTCCAGGAGAACTTCAACCAACCGTTCGTGTGCCAGAGTGTCACAGAGTTCTGGCAGCGCTGGCACATCACCCTGTCTCAGTGGTTGCGAGACTACCTGTACCGGCCTCTGAAGAAGACCCTCAACTGGTCGGTGGGGGCGGCGACCTTTACGACATTGACCCTGGCCGGTTTGTGGCATGGAGCGGATCTGGCTTTCCTGTTCTGGGGGGCGGCTATTGGCGGCATGATGGTGCTGGAGCGCCGTCTGGGGTGGGTGACCAGCATGTCGACACCGTATTCGTTGTGGCGTAACTACCGCGCCCAGATTTACCTGTGGCTGATCTGGCCCCTGTTTCTCACCGGTAACCTGTCCGACGCGGGTCGAATCATGGGGGGGCTGATCGGGCTCAATGGTATTGGAAGTCTGCATAACCTTGCCCTTTGGGTTTCTCCCATGACGCTGTTTTTCTGTGTTGTGGCGTTGGTCTGGGATCGTGCCAGCGCATTTTTCAACAAGCGCTACTACCTGGGGCTGGATAAGGAAAACGTTTTTCAGAGTGTGAGTGGTTGGCGGGTGCCGTTGTTGTGGGCGGGCTTTGTGCTGGCGGTAACGCGGTTGTCGGCAGAGTCCTTTTCTCCTTTTCTGTATTTCCAGTTCTGAGCGGAGGCCACCATGATTCCCATGAAGAAGGCATCACTGATCAATGGCTGGTTGTTCCTGGTTGTCATTGCCGGCGGTTTTGTCTCGCTGCTGTGGCCGGTAGGGCAGTTTTTCCTGCATGAGCATACTGCCTGGCAGCAGTTCCGGGAGGGCGAGCTGGTTCGCCGGCTGGAGCGACGGGTGGATGAAGTGTTTGTGCTGCGCCAGCCGTCGATTGCCCTGTGGGCGGATGCCAGCTATTTGCTGTTTCATGCTGGCCGCCCCGGGGTGCTGGTGGGCCATGACGATTGGCTGTTTACCCGTGAAGAGTTCTATTTCGATCAACGCAGCGCCAGCAATTTGCAAACGAACCTGGAGCAGGTGGTTGCCACTTCCTGCCAGTTGCGGGCATTGGGAAAAGCGTTGCTGGTGGTTCCCGTGCCCGCCAAGCGCCGCCTTTACGGGGCACAGGCAGGCCGGGCCGTAACGCTGGAAATGGATAACCTCTACCCGGGGATTACCCGGCGCCTCAGTGCCGCGGGTGTGGCCTGGCTGGATACCCTCAGTATCCTGCAACAGGCATCGTCTTCTGCTCCGGTGTTCATGCGCACGGATACCCACTGGAGCCCCTGGGGAGCGAGGGTGGTGGCTGGCGGCGTGGCCGATGTCATGGCGCTGCCCGCCGGCCAACCGTTTTCCACCGTCGAATACACGGTGGAACATTATCAGGGCGACTTGCTGCGATACCTGCCCACCAGTGATGGCATTGGGCCTCGGCGAGAAGAGCCCCTGGTGCGTTATCAAACCGCCGCTGATACCGGTGAGCTGGATGCGGATGCCTTGCTCGGTGATGTCATGCCGCCTGTGGCGCTTGTCGGAACCAGCTATAGCGCCATGGATGAGTGGCATTTTCCCGGTTTTCTCAAGCAGGCAATGGGGCAGGACGTCCTGGTGTATGCACTGGAAGCGCAGGGGCCTTTTGCGGCGATGCGCGAATTTCTCGAAAGCCCGGCAGCCCGGGATCCACGCGTGACCCATGTGCTTTGGGAATTGCCGGAACGGGCGTTGATTCAATCAATGGATGTGATTGTGGAGGGGAAAGATCATGCGTGTCTGGATATTGAGTCTGCTGCTGGTGTGGAGTTTGCCGACGTGGGCCGCCCAGGAGGGTAATGAAGGGCTGTATGAAATGGCAGCACCACCGGATTCCGCCTTTGTTCGGGTAGTGAATCTGACCTCCGGGCAGCTGGAGCTGGCCATGGATGAGTGGCGTCAGTCGCTGGCGCCGGGGCGGGCGGGAGACTATCTCTATCGGCCAGGTGGCGATGCGCAGCTTCAGGTGAATGGCCAGCCTTTTGCCTTCAGCTTTGCCGCGCGCTCGGTGCAGACTCTGGCCTATGACGGCGAACGCTTGACGGCATTCGAGGACACCTACTTTAACAGCCGGCTCAAGGCGCTGGTGGTGATGTACAACCTGGTAGCACAAGGTGCCTCGCTGCAAACCGCAAACGGTGCCGTGACGGTGATCGGACCGTTGGCGGCCAGCGAAAGCGCTGACCGTGAGATCAATGGCGTCAAAGTGGCGCTGCGCGTCAGCCTCGACGATGGGGCCAGTCTGCCACTTGATGAGGCGGTCTTGCAGCGTGGGCGGGTGTACAGCGTGTGGGTAGTGGCCGGTGAGTCCGGCCCGCAGGCGCGTCTGGAGGAAGCCAATGTGGCCACGATGCCGTAATGTCAAAAGAGGCTTGATGGCAGGGCTGCTGGCGCTGTCCGGGCTGGCTCAGGCTGCGGCCTCTGCAGAAACGGAGTCTTCCCTTGCCGAGCAGCAGGCGCAGCTGATGAAGGGCGCTTATCTGGAGCCGCCGTTTGTCTGTAATGCGCTGGCGGATCCGCAGCTCTATGCGGATGGGGCCATGGCGAGCATGCGTCAGCTGATTGCCGGCAAGGAATTCTGGTTCTTTCGTACCGAGGTGGATCTGCAGCAGCGCTTTCCGCTGTCATCATTGGCCAAAAGTGCGTTTGCACAACTGGTGGCGGCGCTGGCCGAGCGCGATGTGCAGCTGGTGGTGATGCTGCAGCCGACCCGGGGGTTAATGCACGCCGATGAGTTGGTTCAGCCATGGCGAGGCAGCTACCCGCTGGCGGAAGTGCGCAGGGCGTATTGGCGCAAGGCGCAGGCGATGATGCAGCAAGGGGCCATGGTGGCAGACATGGACCCGGTGCTGCGCAGTGCGGATGAAGGCGAATACTTTTTTCGTCGCGACCACCACTGGACCCCTTTTGGTGCCGACGTCAGCGCCCGTCAGGTTGCACAAGTGATGCTGGCGGATCCGCGCATTCAGCGCATTCCCGAAGTGGCGTTTGAGACCCATGAGGGCATTCTGTTACGCAAGATGGGAACCCTGAATGTGGCCGTGGCCAGTGTCTGCGGCAATGGTTATGGCTTTCAGTGGGTTCGCGGTTACGACACGGTGCCCAGCGAAGGGGCGGACAGCGCAGATGCATTGTTTGGTGATGCGTCCGAGCCGCAGATAGCCTTGATTGGCACCAGTAATTCTGACAACCGGGATGAACGCTACAAAAACTACAACTTCCATGGTTTTCTGCAGCAGTATCTGTCTCGCGATGTGGTGAATTTTGCCATGACCGGTGGCGGGGCCATGGGGGCGCTGCAGGAGTTTCTGTATTCGCCGGCCTACCAGGAGGAGCAGTTCCGTTATCTGGTCTGGGAGCTGCCGGTCAACTTTGATCTTGAAGAACCGGAAGTCTGGCGGGAAGTGCTGCCTGCTGCCGCCGGGGGCTGCCGTGATCGCTCGGCCTATGCCACCGGTGCCGTTACCCTGCCTGTTTCTGAGCGCGATCAACGAGTGGAAGTGCTGGCCAACGCCGGTGAGCGGCGTCGTCAGACTGCCGGCAGAGGCAGCATGACTCTGGATGTTACGTTCTCCGATAGCGCGTTTCGGCATTTTTATGTGCTGGCGTATTACGACGACGGCCAGCGGGAAAAGGTACGTATTCGCCGCCCGGCAAGACTGGATACAGGGCGCTTTACCCTGCGCCTGGATCCTCCCTCCCAAGACGCGAACCTGCTGTCAGTGCTGCTGGAGCTGGAGCAGCCTGTAACGACGGCCCTGACTGTGGAGGCGACCCTGTGCGATTACTGAATGCCGTATGGCTGACACTGCTGGCCGGGTGTGCCCAGGCGGAACTGGAGCCACTGTTCGATGCCCAGCGCTTGGCTGGGGCTACGGCAGACGCGCGAGCCTTGCAGATGTGTCAGGCTCGTCTGCCGGGATTTCCTCCGTACCGGGGGGCGCTGCAGATGGACAGCAAGTATGACCAGAGTCGAACCAGCAAAGATGTCCTGGATGCCAAGGCGGCCAAGCGTTACCGCGAACAGGTCGATGAGATCTATGGGTACCTGGCCTTTTTGGGACAGATTTCCGATTACATGCGCAGTGGCACCCCCGCGTTGAGGCAGGCTGCCAGCGAGTGTTTCTCGCAGGCAATTTCTGCCTGGGCTGAGGCCGGGGCGATGACGGCCAGCAAGGCCAGCAAACAGGGCGAAGCCGTACGGAAATGGTTTCTCGCCGCCGTCGCCACCAACATGATGAAGGCGCAAGCTCTCACCGATTGGCAGCCAGGCCCGGCGCAACGTCAGTGGCTGGCTGCGTTGGCCGATCGGGTGCAACGTTATGCGACTCCGCGCCGTCAGCGTCTGGACTTGTACAACAACCATGATTACTGGTCCTGCTGGGCGGTCATGGCAACAGGGCTGGTGTTGAATGACCCGGACCGGTTGGCGTGGGCTGAGCAAGGGTACTGGTTGGCTATCGGGCAGATCACGCCGTATCAGGATGGGGTGGTGCTGCCTCACGAAGCCGCCAGAGGCAAGCGTGCGGCGGAGTACCATGCGTTTGCCCTGACGCCACTGGTATTGATGGCCGAGTCCGGCTCCCGCAATGGCTTGGATCTCTATGAAGGCAAGGGGGCGGTGCTGCATGAGCTGGCAGCCCAAGTCGTACATTTTTGGCGGCAGGATGGGCAGGGCGTACGTTTTGCGCAAAAGCAGGAAGCCATCGATGATCACATGATGGCGTGGTGGCCAGTCTATGCTCACCGTTTTCCCGAGCGTCAGCCTCTGTCTGACAAGCAGGCAGAGGCTTTCGGATCGCGGTTTACGGGCGGCTCGCTAACTGGGCTCTGGGTTGAGCATCCGTGAAAGGTATTTCAACCGGGAGGGCTTGTAGTAGTTGAGGGAGCAAGCGTGACTCGCGAGCGCTGATGTTGCCCGCCAGATACTGCCCGCGATTGCTGTGGTGTCGCAGGCTGGTTTCTTCAATCTGAACATGCCCCTCTCCACGAGTATGCAGGGCGGCAAGGCGATTGTGGTGCAGTTCGAGGGTGGCCAGGCTTGCTTGCACCTTGCCTTGTTGCCCGTCCAGCGAAATGGCGTAACGGTGATTGCCATTAATCTGTGCGTCTCTGACGGTGAGCAGGGTGCTGCCATCGAGCCGCAGGCCGTCACTTCCGTTATCGATCAAGACGAGCTGCTCCAGGTGGGCGGAGCCATCCCGTCCGCCCTTGATCTGTATCCCGTATTCCCGGTTTCTCTCACTGGTCAGGTTGCGGCCTTGCAACTGGCCATGAAAGTTCTCGATCAGTAACCCGGATCCCTCATTGGTACTGAGCAATAGCTCCTCAAGGGTGAGTTTTCCAGGGCCTTCAGCGCGGATGCCGTGCCCATGCGACCCGGCGACTCGAAGTTGTGTTAGTTGGGCGTGAGCGCCGCTAAATACCAGCCCCTGTTCACGGCTTTGGGTGATGGTCACCTCTGACAGGGTAACGTGGCTGCCCGGCTCGGCCTCAAGCCCCCGGTACAGATTCACGAATTCGGATTGGTGAATGGAGAGCCTGGGGGCTCCGCTGGTGTCCTGATAGCGGTGACGCGCCACACTGAGGCCGTGCGCGCGGTAATCCGGCCGCCCCAGACCGGCCAGTGTGCTGCGATCAATCTGTGTGCGGGAGCCGCCCCAGCCATGTATGAAGCCACTGTGCTGGTTGCCGCTACTGTGAATCTGGCTGCGTGAAATGGTCAGGGTGCCGCGGTTGATCAGGCAGCCGCCATTCTCACCGTCAATATACAGCCGCGCCCCGTCCAGCGTTAGCTGGGCGCCCGGAGCAATGACCAGAGGGTAATGCAGGGTCCATTGCGTGTCGCTGCGGCTCAGGGCGCGTTCATTAAGCTGGCTGGCCAAGCGTTCCAGTGTGTAGTGACCGGAGGCAATCACCACAGCCTGGGGGTGGCCACGTTGATAGCGGGCAATCTGCCGGAACAGCCCATTGGAGGCAAAGGTCTCCAGCGGCCAGTTGCTGGCTTCATTGGCATAAATCGGACTCAGGGCTACATTGGCGGTGGCCGGGCCGCCCAGCAGCATGATCAGCAGCACGGAGGCCAGCCAGGAGAGATGATGGCTCATGCGGCACCTCCCAGCAGGCTGCTCAGTTCCCGGGTCTTGCTGGCGAGCAGCTCGGGGTTGGAGCGGGTTTCAACATTCAGTCTGACCAGCGGTTCGGTGTTGGAGGCGCGTACATTGAAGCGCCAGTCACTGAATTCCAGGCTGACCCCGTCGGTATTGTCTTCGCTGAGGGCAAAGTGCCGGTATTGCTCACGGATTCGGGTCAGGGCGGCCTGGGTGTCTTCCACCGTGAAGTTGATCTCTCCGGAGACCGGGTAGCGATGGGCCCTGTCGCGAACCAGACTGGAAAGTGTCTGGCCGGAGCTGGCCAGTAACCGGGCCAGATGCAGCCAGGGAAGAATGCCGGAATCGCAGTAGTGGAAATCCCGGAAATAATGGTGCCCACTCATTTCGCCACCGTACAGGGCATTGTCACGACGCATGCGCTCTTTGATAAAGGCGTGTCCGGTTTTGCTCTGCATGGGATGGCCGCCGGCCTCAAGCACGGTATCGATAGTGCTCCAGGTCAGTCGGGGGTCATGAATAATGGTGCCGCCTGGCTGGCCGGCCAGCAGGGTATTGGCGAGCAGACCGATGATGTAGTAGCTCTCGACAAAGTTGCCGTGCTCGTCAAAAAAGAAGCAGCGGTCAAAATCCCCATCGAACGCGACCCCCAGTTGAGCGCCGTGCTGGCGCACCGCCTCGCAGGTTTCGGCCCGGTTTTCTGGCAGTAGCGGATTGGGGACCCCGTTCGGGAAGGTGCCGTCCGGAGTGTCGTGGTAACGATGCAAAAGGGGGTGGATGCCACGGCAGGCCAGTTCTTCCATTAGCACATCCAGAGCGGGGCCGATGGCGCCATTGCCTGCGTTGCTGACCATGCAGAAACCATCCAGCGGCTGGCAGTCCACTAGTCGTAGCAGGTGCTGGATATAGGGGTGCTTGTCGGGCCGGCGCAGGCGTTGCCCGCGCCGCTGCCCATCCGGAAAACGGTTGGCGAGCACCCGGTCGCGTATGTCGAACAGGCCGCTGTCCCCACTAATCGGGCATGCGCCGGCACGTACCAGTTTCATCCCGTTGTAGTCGGCGGGGTTGTGGCTGGCGGTAATCTGCACCCCACCGTCTGCTTGATGGTAGACAGTGCCGAAATAGACTTCCTCGGTGCCGCTCAAGCCAATATCAATGACGTCGGCCCCGCTGCTGAGAATGCCTTCGCTGAGCGCATTGCACAGTGCCGGGGAGCTTAGCCGCATGTCGGCGCCGACCACGATGCGTGATGCCCGCAATTGTTCAGACATGGCTCGGCCGATCCGCCAGGCCATGTCTTCATCCAGCTCCTCGCCGACCCGACCGCGTATGTCGTAGGCCTTGAAACAGGCCCCGTTCATGGGAGATGCGCCACTTTTTCGGCGGCGTCCTCACGGTGATAGCGGTCACTGATGCGGATAATGTCATCCTCACCCAGATAGGTTCCGGATTGCACCTCGATAAGCTCAAGGGGGATGCGGCCGGGGTTCTCAAGCGAGTGCACTTCACCAATGGGAATAAAGGTGGACTGGTTTTCGGTGACCAGGAAGGTGTTGTCGCCGCAGGTGACTTTGGCGGTGCCGGAAACCACGATCCAGTGCTCGGCTCGGTGGTGGTGCATTTGTACCGACAACTGTTCGCCCGGTTTCACGGTGATGTGTTTCACCTGATAACGGGTGCCCTTGTCCACAGAGTCATACTTGCCCCAGGGGCGATGGACCATCCGGTGGTCTTCGGTTTCCGGTCGTTTGCGAGACTTGAGTGTGTCAGTGACACGTTTGACTTCCTGGGCCTGACTCTTGTGGGCAACGAGGATCGCGTCCGGGGTATCCACTACGATCAGGTCATCGACGCCCAGCAGGGCGACCAGGCGGTGATCACTCAAGGCCAGATTGTTGTGGCTGGCGTGGGCAATGATGTCGCCCTTGAGGTGATTGCCTTCCATGTCCTTGTCGAGATGGTCCCAGAGCGATTGCCAGGAGCCGAGGTCGTTCCAGTACAGTTCCACTGGTACCACCGCGCCATCGCGGGTGTGCTCCATGATAGCGTAGTCAATGGAGAGGTCTTCGCAGCGGGAGAAGCTGGCCTCATCCAGGCGGACAAAATCCAGATCCGCTTCTCCCTGAAGCAGGGCATGAGTGCAGTGGGCCAGCATCTGGGGGTGGTGCTCGCGCAGTTCCTGCAGGTAGCGTTCGGCCCGGAACAGAAACATGCCGCTGTTCCACAGGTAGCCACCATGATCGAGGAATTGCTGGGCGGTCTGGGCGTCGGGCTTCTCGACAAAGCGCTCGATCAGGTGATGCTCGCCTTGTGACTCCCCCATACATATATAGCCGTAACCGGTTTCCGGTCGGTCAGGTTTGATGCCAAAGGTGACCAGCAGACCATCTTCTGCGGCAAGAGAGGCGCGTTGGATTCCTGCATGCAGGGCCTCGGGGTTGCGAATGGCATGGTCTGCCGGGCAGATAAAGATTTGCGCGCCGGTCTCTCGCTGGCGGGCCTGCAGGGCTGCCAATGCCACTGCAGGCGCGGTGTTACGGCCACAGGGCTCAAGCAGGATATCGGCATCAACGCAGATGTCATGCAATTGTTCGGCTACCAGGAAACGGTGCTCCTGATTGCACACCACAATAGGGCGCACGGCACGCAAATCAGCTGGCAGGCGCAACAGAGTGTTCTGCAGCATGCTGTATTCGCCGTTGAGGCGCAGCAGTTGCTTGGGGTAATGAGACCGCGAGAGCGGCCACAGCCGGGAGCCATTGCCACCGGCAATAATCACTGGAATCAGCATCGATCTATCCCTTCCAAAAGCCCACATGTCCACCAAGGGGTGGCGCGGAATCAGGCCGTCCAGACCTGTGTGATTAAAAATGCGCCGCTGGGACGGGCGGGAAAAGGGGGCGCGCGCAGGTTTTACGAAAAACCGCTCTTCTGGGTGGTTTGGTAACACCTCGGGGGGATTAGTTTATGGGGGTTCTCGCACGCCCTGCGGCTAATCCACAGATAAATTCAAAATACCCCTTGCAATCCCCCCACTGGGTGACTAATATTCGCGCCCTGCCTTCGGGCAGAACCAACCGGGGCATTGTTCCCGGGCTTGTTTTGACACCACTCACCTATCCATAAGGGCAGGTTGGTGGGCTTTTTGCCATATAAATTATGGTTCGAAACAGTCTGGAGTTTGTTAGCTATGGCTAACCAAAGAATCCGCATCCGACTCAAGGCCTTTGATCATCGTCTGATTGATCAGTCTGCCCAAGAGATCGTGGATACGGCCAAACGGACAGGCGCGCAGGTAACGGGTCCGATTCCGCTGCCGACGCGTAAAGAGCGTTTTACTGTGCTGATCTCTCCGCACGTAAACAAAGATGCGCGAGATCAGTATGAGATCCGCACTCACAAGCGTCTGGTCGACATCGTCGAGCCTACGGATAAAACCGTAGATGCTCTGATGAAGCTTGATCTGGCTGCTGGTGTGGATGTGCAGATCAGCCTGGGTTAACAACGGGCGGGCTAATAACCGCGACAGGTTGTGAAGAGGTAAACAATGGCGATTGGTGTGATCGGTCGGAAATGTGGCATGACTCGGGTCTTCACTGAAGAAGGTGTCAGTGTTCCCGTGACTGTCATCGAAGTGACCCCGAATCGGGTTGCTCAGCTCAAGACCGAAGAATCAGATGGCTATCAGGCCGTGCAGGTAACGGTGGGTGAGCGCCGTGCCAGCCGTGTGACCAAGGCTCAGGCCGGTCACTTTTCCAAGGCTGGTGTAGAAGCAGGTCGTGGCGTTTGGGAATTTCGTGCTGAAGCGGGTGAGCTGCAGCCGGGCTCCGAAGTGACCGTAGAAGGTTTTGAGGCGGGTCAGTTGATTGATGTAACTGGCACCTCCAAGGGTAAGGGTTTTGCTGGCGCCGTTAAGCGCTGGAACTTCCGTACCCAGGACGCCACCCACGGTAACTCTCTGTCCCATCGTGCTCCGGGTTCTATTGGTCAGAACCAGACCCCGGGTCGCGTATTCAAGGGCAAGAAGATGGCCGGCCATCTGGGTGCTGAGCGCGTCACCGTCCAGAACCTGGAAGTGGTTCGCGTAGACGCTGAGAAGAATCTGTTGCTGGTTAAAGGTGCGGTCCCCGGTGCTACCGGTGGTGATGTGATCGTGCGTCTGGCAGTGAAGGCGAAGGCCTGAAAGAGGAATAGAGGATGAATCTCAATACTGCCTCTGGAGGTACCGTTACCGTTTCCGAAGTCGCCTTCGGCAAGGACTTTAACGAGCCTCTGGTTCATCAGGTTGTTACTGCGTTTCTGGCTGGTGCCCGTCAGGGTTCCAAGGCACAGAAAAACCGTTCTGAAGTGAGTGGTGGTGGTCGTAAGCCATGGCGTCAGAAGGGCACTGGTCGTGCTCGTGCTGGCACCATTCGTAGCCCGATCTGGCGTGGCGGCGGCAAAACCTTTGCTGCTACCAACCGTGACCATTCCCAGAAAGTGAACCGTAAAATGTATCGTGGCGCGCTGCAGTGCATCGTGTCCGAGCTGGTTCGCCAGGAACGTCTGGTTGTTGTTGACGAGTTCACTGTTGACGCACCGAAGACCAAGGCTGTTGCTGCCAAGCTGAAAGACTTGCAGCTGAGCAACGTCCTGATCGTGACTGACAGTGTGGATGAGAACCTGTATCTGGGTTCCCGCAATCTGCCGAAGGTAGATGTGCGTGACGCTCAAGGCGTTGATCCTGTCAGCCTGATCGCTTTTGAGAAGGTGCTGATTACTGTGCCGGCTCTGAAGAAGCTTGAGGAGGCACTGGCATGAATCAAGAGCGTATCCTGACTGTGCTGCGTGCTCCGCACGTTTCCGAAAAAGCGACAGTTGCAGCTGACGAAAACGGTACCTTTGTATTCAAGGTTGCCAAAGATGCGAACAAGCTGGAAATCAAGAAAGCTGTTGAAGCTCTCTTCGAGGTGAAGGTTAAGTCTGTTCGTACCGCCAATGTGAAAGGCAAGTCCAAATTCTTCGGTCGCGTCGCTGGCAAGCGTGCTGACTGGAAGAAGGCCTATGTTTCCCTCGAGGAAGGCCAGGACATTGACTTCCTGGGCGCAGAGTAAGGAAGGGAGTAAGGAATAATGGCGATTGTAAAGTGCAAGCCGACTTCTCCGGGCCGCCGCTTTGTAGTCAAGGTGGTCAACGAAGATCTGCACAAAGGTGCTCCCTACGCGCCTCTGGTAGAAGCCAAGAGCAAGAACGGTGGTCGTAACAATAACGGCCGCATCACTACCCGTCATAAAGGCGGCGGTCACAAGCAGAAGTATCGTGTGATCGACTTCCGTCGTAACAAGGACGGTGTGGTAGGTGTTATCGAGCGTCTGGAATACGACCCGAACCGTTCCGCGCACATTGCCCTGGTCAAGTACCTGGATGGTGAGCGTCGTTACATTCTGGCTCCCAAGGGCCTGAAAGCAGAAGATCGTGTCCAGTCCGGCGAAGATGCGCCGATCAAGGTGGGCAACGCGCTTCCGCTGCGTAATATTCCGCTGGGTTCCACGGTTCACAACGTGGAAATGAAGCCTGGCAAGGGTGGTCAGATCGCTCGCTCCGCCGGTACGTCCGTGCAGGTGCTGGCGAAAGACGGTCAGTACGTAACCCTGCGTCTGCGCTCCGGCGAGATGCGCAAGGTTCACGCTGACTGCAAGGCAACCCTGGGTGAAGTATCCAACAGTGAGCACAGCTTGCGCTCACTGGGTAAAGCGGGCGCCAAGCGCTGGCGGGGTGTACGTCCCACTGTTCGTGGTGTGGCGATGAACCCGGTAGACCATCCACATGGTGGTGGTGAAGGGCGTACTTCTGGTGGTCGTCATCCGGTTACCCCTTGGGGTGTACCGACCAAGGGCCACAAGACCCGTACAAACAAGCGCACCTCCAAGATGATTGTGCGCGACCGTCGTAAGTAAGGGATAAAGAGAGGTTCAGGCTGTGCCACGTTCACTCAAAAAAGGTCCTTTTGTGGATCACCACCTGCTGAGCAAGGTGGAAGATGCGGTGGAAGCCGGCTCCCGTAAGCCGATTAAAACCTGGTCCCGTCGCTCCATGATTATTCCGGAGATGGTGGGTCTGACGATTGCTGTCCACAACGGCAAACAGCATGTGCCGGTTATTGTTACCGAGCATATGGTGGGCCACAAGCTGGGCGAGTTCGCCCTGACCCGCAACTATCGCGGGCATGTCGTGGACAAGAAGGCTAAGCGATAAGGTGACAGCCATGGCTACTGAAGTTGCAGCCCGTCTGCGCGGTGCAAGAATTTCGGCTCAGAAAGCCCGCCTCGTAGCGGACCAGGTCCGAGGCCTGGAAGTCGAGAAGGCGCTGAATCTTCTGGAATTCAGCCCCAAGAAGGCGGCAAAAATCGTTAAGAAAGTGCTGGAGTCCGCAATTGCCAACGCGGAAAACAACGACGGCGCTGACGTTGACGAGCTGAAGGTATCCACAATTTTTGTGGACGAAGGCATGACCATGAAGCGTATCCGTCCGCGCGCCAAAGGCCGCGCTGACCGGATCCTCAAGCGTACTTGCCACATTACTGTGAAAGTCTCGGAAGGTCAGGAGTAACCAGATGGGTCAGAAAGTTCATCCGGTCGGTATTCGCCTTGGCATTGTTAAAGAGCATAACTCGCTCTGGTATGCCGGACCGAAGTCTTATTCAGACTGCCTGGTTACCGACCTGCAGGTTCGTGAGTTCCTGTTCAAGCGTCTGAAGAATGCGTCTGTAAGCCGCATCAAGATTGAGCGTCCGTCCGAAAACGTTCGCATCACGATTTCTACCGCACGTCCGGGTATCGTGATCGGCAAGAAAGGCGAAGATGTCGAGCGCCTGCGTCGCGATGTCGCTGCCAAGATGGGTGTGCCTGTGCACATCAACATCGAGGAAGTGCGCAAGCCCGACCTGGATGCCCGTCTGGTAGGCGATAATATCGCTGGTCAGCTGGAGCGTCGTGTGATGTTCCGTCGCGCCATGAAGCGTGCCGTGCAGAACGCCATGAAGGCGGGTGCAGAAGGTATCAAGGTGCAGCTGTCTGGTCGTCTGGGTGGTGCTGAAATCGCACGTACCGAATGGTACCGCGAAGGCCGTGTGCCACTGCACACCCTGCGTGCCGATATCGATTACGCAGAAGTACGTGCTGAAACCACCTACGGCACCATTGGTGTGAAGGTGTGGATCTTCCGCGGCGAAGTGCTTGGTGGCATGGAGCAGGTTCAGCAGGAAGAGCAGCAGAAGCAGTCCAAGGGCGCCAAAAAGCGCGGCCGCGGTTAAAGGGTAACGAACGATGTTGCAGCCGAAGCGTACCAAATTCCGGAAAGTGATGAAGGGCCGTAACCGCGGCCTGGCACAGCGGGGCAGCAAGGTGTCTTTCGGCACCATTGGCCTGCAGGCAACCGGTCGTGGCCGCATTACCGCGCGCCAGATCGAAGCCGCTCGTCGTGCTATGACCCGTCACATCAAACGTGGCGGTAAAATCTGGATCCGGGTTTTCCCGGACAAGCCGATCACCCAGAAGCCGCTGGAAGTGCGGATGGGTAAAGGTAAAGGTTCTGTAGAGTACTGGGTTGCCCAGATTCAGCCGGGCAAGATGCTCTACGAAATGGAAGGTGTTTCTGAGGACGTTGCGCGTGAAGCGTTCCGTCTGGCCGCGGCCAAGCTGCCGGTAAGCACCCGTGTCGTAACTCGGACGGTGATGTAAGCCATGAAAGCGAGCGAGCTGAGAGAAAAGAGTGTTGAAGAGCTGCAGCAGGAGCAGATCAATCTGCTTGAGCAGCAGTTCAAGCTGCGCATGAAGTCTGCTTCCGGCCAGCTTTCCAAAACCCACGAGCTTGGGACGGTTCGCCGTAACATTGCGCGCGTTAAGACCATTCTGAGAGAGAAGCAGGGTAACTAGTCATGGCAGAGGCAAAAATGCGCCGGACCGCTACCGGCAAGGTGATCTCCAACAAGGGTGAAAAAACTATCACTGTGTTGGTAGAGCGCCGGGTTCAGCACCCGATTTACGGCAAGATCATCAAGCGTTCCACGAAGCTGATGGCGCACGATGAACAAAACCAGTGTAACGAAGGTGACCTGGTTACCATCGAGGAATGCCGGCCGATGTCCAAGCGTAAAACCTGGACGCTGGTAAATGTAGTTGAACAGGCCAACAAGGCCTGACGGACCGTTGCTGTGGCTGCCTGTAAAGGCAGAGTTGGAGAGAGTTAGCGATGATTCAGACCGAAAGCATGCTCGAAGTTGCCGATAACAGCGGCGCTCGTCGAGTACAGTGCATCAAAGTGCTGGGTGGTTCTCACCGCCGCTATGCAGGCATTGGTGACATCATCAAGGTCACAGTGAAGGAAGCAATTCCGCGCGGCCGTGTTAAGAAAGGTGATGTAATGACCGCTGTGGTAGTACGTACCCGTAAAGGTGTGCGTCGCCCGGATGGTTCTTTGATTCGTTTCGACGAAAATGCCGCGGTGTTGTTGAACAACAACAAAGCACCGATTGGTACCCGGATCTTCGGCCCGGTAACGCGCGAGCTGCGTACTGAGCAATTTATGAAGATCATCTCCCTGGCACCTGAAGTTCTGTAAAGGCGGGTGAAGGTAATGCTTAAGATCAAGCGTGATGACGAAGTCATCGTAATCGCGGGCAAGGACAAAGGTAAGCGTGGCAGCGTTCAGCAAGTACTGGACAATGGTCGCGTAATCGTTGGCGGCGTTAACATGGTGAAAAAGCATGTTAAGGCTAACCCGAACCGCGGTACTCAAGGCGGCATCGTAGAACAGGAAGCAGCTCTGCATGCCTCCAACGTTGCCATCTGGAACCCCAAGACCCAGAAAGCGGATCGTGTGGGATTCCGTTTTGAAGACGGCAAAAAAGTGCGTTTCTTCAAGTCCAACGGCGAAGCGCTGTAGGTTTAGGTGACCCATGAGTGATCTGAAAAAGATTTATCAAGACGAGATCGTAGCCAAGCTGAAAGAAGAGCTGGGCCTCGATAACATCATGGAAGTGCCGAAGATCACCAAGATCACCCTGAACATGGGTGTAGGTGAAGCTTCTGCTGACCGTAAGGCAATGGACGGTGCTGTCGCTGACATGACCGCCATTTCCGGTCAGAAGCCCCTGGTAACCAAGGCTCGTAAGTCTGTTGCCGGCTTCAAGATCCGTGAAGGTTGGCCGATCGGTTGCAAGGTAACCCTGCGCAACGATCGTATGTATGAGTTCCTGGAGCGCCTGGTTTCCATCGCGATTCCGCGTATTCGTGACTTCCGTGGTCTGAACGCGAAATCCTTCGATGGCCGTGGTAACTACTCCATGGGTCTGCGTGAGCAGATCGTGTTCCCGGAAATCGATTTCGACAAGGTCGACAAGCTGCGTGGTCTGGACATTACCATCACCACTTCAGCCAAGAATGACGACCATGCACGGGCGCTGCTGCGCGCCTTCAACTTCCCGCTGAAGGGCTAAGAGGATTTATCATGGCTAAAGAATCCATGAAAAACCGGGAAGCAAAACGCGCCAAGTTGGTAAAGCGTTTTGCCGCCAAGCGTGCAGCGCTTAAGGCGATCATCCAGGATCCCAATGCAGAACCTGAAGCAAAGTGGGATGCACAGCTTCAGCTGCAGAAGATGCCGCGCGATTCTTCCCCGGTTCGTCAGCGTAACCGCTGTCGTCTGACCGGTCGTCCGCACGGTTACTACCGCAAGTTCGGCCTCAGCCGGATCAAGCTGCGTGAAGCAGCAATGCGCGGTGATGTTCCCGGTCTGGTTAAGTCCAGCTGGTAAGCCAAGAGTTAGGTAGCGGAGCGATTGCGGCATGAGCATGCAAGATACCCTGGCGGATATGTTTACCCGTATCCGTAACGCCCAGATGGCCAAGAAAGTACAGGTTGAGATTCCTGCCTCCAAGGCAAAGGAAGCGATTGCCAAAGTACTTCTGGACGAGGGCTACATTGCTGGTTACAAGGTCAGCGATGAGAAGAAGCCGGTATTGACGGTTGATCTAAAGTATTTCGAAGGCAAGGCGGTGATCGAGAAGATCGCACGTGTAAGCCGTCCCGGTCTGCGTGTATACAAGAGCGCAGGCGAGATCCCTAAGGTTAAGGGCGGCCTGGGCGTGATGATCGTATCCACCAACCAGGGCATTATTTCTGACCGCGCAGCACGCAAAGCCAATGTTGGTGGCGAGCTGATCTGCGAAGTGTCCTAACAGAAGCGGCGTAGACGGGTTAGGTGCAGCAATGTCTAGAGTAGCAAAAAGTCCGGTAAATCTGCCGAGCGGCGTCGAGTTTAAGGTCGATGGCCAGCAAGTTACCGTAAAAGGTGGCAAAGGCAGCCTGGAGCATGAAGTTCACGAGCTGGTAGCCGTGTCTCTGGAAGAAGGTGTGGTTTCAGTGAAGCCTCACGACGAATCCCAGAAGGCGTGGGCCCTGGCCGGAACCACCCGTGCTCTGTTGAACAACATGGTGACTGGTGTGTCCGAAGGCTTTGAGCGCAAGCTCCAGCTGCTCGGCGTTGGTTACCGCGCACAGGCTCAGGGTAAGGTCCTTAACCTGACTCTCGGCTTCTCTCATCCGGTTGCTTACGAGCTGCCTGAAGGGATTACTGTCGAAACCCCGAGCCAGACAGAGATCGTTATCAAGGGCGTTGACAAGCAGCTGGTAGGTCAGGTTGCCGCCAACGTTCGGGCCTTCCGTCCGCCGGAGCCCTACAAGGGCAAAGGGGTGCGCTATGCTGATGAGCAAGTGCGCCGTAAGGAAGCCAAGAAGAAATAATCGTTGAGATTAATGCCATGAAAGACAAAAAAGTTGCACGTCTGCGCAGGGCAAAACGTACTCGTCTTAAGATTCGTGAACTGGGCGAAGTTCGTCTCTGCGTTAATCGTACTCCGCGTCATATCTATGCGCAGGTAATCTCTGCGAACGGCGGCCAGGTTCTGGCCTCCGCTAGCACTGTAGAGAAAGATCTGCGTGCTGAAGCAACCGGTAACACTGACGCAGCGGCCAAAGTTGGCCAGCTGATCGCTCAGCGTGCCAAGGAAGCGGGCATTGAGCGCGTTGCCTTTGACCGTTCCGGTTTTAAATATCACGGTCGCGTAAAGGCGCTGGCTGACGCCGCGCGTGAAAACGGGCTTGAATTCTAAGGGTGCTTGGTTATGGCGAAAGTTGATCCCAACGAAGGTCTGCAGGAAAAGCTGGTTCAGGTAAACCGGGTTGCTAAGGTTGTGAAAGGCGGCCGTATCTTCGGTTTTACCGCTCTGACCGTAGTGGGTGACGGCAAGGGTAAAGTTGGCTTCGGTCGTGGCAAGGCCCGTGAAGTGCCTGCCGCTATCCAGAAAGCCCTGGAAGCTGCCCGCCGCAACATGATTCAGGTGGAGCTGAATGGCACCACCATCCAGCACCCCATGAAGGCCCGTCACGGCGCCTCCAAGGTGTACATGCAGCCGGCCGATGAAGGTACCGGTGTGATTGCCGGCGGTGCCATGCGCGCCGTGCTGGAAGTCGCAGGCGTTCAGAACGTACTGGCCAAGTGCTATGGTTCCACCAACCCGGTAAACGTGGTTCGGGCTACTTTTAACGGCCTGAAGACCATGGCTTCTCCGGAGTCAGTGGCTGCCAAGCGTGGCAAGTCCGTCGAAGACATTCTGAACTAAGCGCAGATTACGGAATCGTTACGATGGCTGAAAAGATCAAGGTAAAGCTGGTTAAGAGCACCAACGGCCGGCTGGAAAAGCACAAGGCCTGTGTGCGTGGTCTCGGTCTGCGCCGTATCGGCCACACCGTGGAAGTTGAAGATACCCCGGCGGTACGCGGCATGATCAACAAGGTCGCGTACTTGGTACAGGTAGAGGGAGAATAAGTGATGCGTCTGAATGATCTGCATCCTGCTGAAGGTTCCCGCCCGGACGGCAAACGCGTCGGTCGCGGTATCGGTTCCGGCCTGGGCAAGACTGGTGGCCGCGGCCACAAAGGTCAGAAGTCCCGTTCCGGCGGTACTGTGAAGCCCGGTTTCGAGGGTGGTCAAATGCCGCTGCAGCGTCGTGTGCCGAAGTTCGGCTTCACGTCCAAGCTGGCAATGGGCACCGCTGAAGTCCGTCTGGCTGAGCTGGCCAAGGTAGAAGGCGACGTGATCGATCTGGCTGCCCTGAAGGCTGCCAACGTTGTGCGCCGCGACATGAAGCGCGCCAAGATTGTTCTTTCTGGCGAAATTAATCGCGCCGTTACCGTTCGTGGTGTTGCCATTACCAAAGGCGCCCGTGAAGCGGTTGAGAAGGCTGGCGGCAAAGTCGAAGAATAAGGCGACGCTCTATGGCGAAGAATCGCGCTCAGACATTGAATGGTGGCGCGCCGAAAGTAGACAGCAACGCGATGCGTGAGCTGTGGCGGCGAATCGGTTTTCTGTTGGGCGCCCTGGTGGTGTTCCGTATCGGGGCACACATCCCGGTACCGGGCATGAACCCGGAAGCGTTGCAACAGATGTTCAACAATAACCGGGACACCATTCTTGGCCTGTTTAACATGTTCTCTGGGGGCTCCCTGGAGCGCATGAGCATATTTGCTCTGGGCATTATGCCCTACATTACTGCCAGCATCGTGATTCAGCTGATGACGGCAGTGGTCCCGACTCTGGAGCAGCTCCGCAAGGAAGGTGAGCAGGGTCGACGCAAGATTACCCAGTACACCCGTTATCTGACGGTTGCACTGGGGGCAATTCAGTCCTTCGGGGTCTGTGCCGGCTTGAAGAGCCAAGGCATCACCTTGCTGCCAGAAGCGGCCACTACCATGCAGGTAGCCAGCTTCTACTTTGTGGCGGTGACCAGCCTGCTGACCGGTACCGTGTTCCTGATGTGGCTGGGTGAGCAGATTACCGAGCGCGGGATTGGCAATGGTATTTCCATGCTGATTTTCGCCTCCATCGTGGCAGGCTTGCCCGGTGCCGTGGCTCAGACTTTCGAGTCTGCCCGTACCGGTGATTTGAGCTTGATCATGATGTTGTTCGTGTTCCTAGTGGCACTGGCCGTGATTTTCGGCGTGGTGTTTGTGGAGCGCGGGCAGCGCCGTATTACGGTTAACTATGCACGACGCCAGCAAGGTCGCCGTGTGTATGCAGCGCAGCAGAGCCATCTGCCGCTGAAGGTGAACATGGCAGGGGTTATTCCCGCTATCTTTGCCAGCTCCATTCTGCTGTTTCCGGCATCGCTGACCCAATGGTTCAGTGATTCCAATCCGGATTCCTGGTGGGGCCAGGCACTGCGAAGCGTGAGTGATGCTCTGTTGCCGGGGACTCCGCTGTATATTCTGCTGTTTACCCTGTCAATCGTGTTCTTCTGCTACTTTTATACAGCGCTGGTATTCAATCCGAAGGATGTCGCTGACAACCTGAAGAAATCCGGCGCCTATATTCCGGGCATCCGCCCGGGCGAGCAGTCCGCTCGCTATATCGATACCGTAATGGGCCGTCTGACCCTGATCGGTGCGGTATACATGACGCTGGTGTGCCTGTTGCCACTGGGTCTGCAAGCAGTTGCCAATGTGCCCTTTTATCTGGGTGGCACCTCTCTGCTGATCGTTGTGGTAGTAGTCATGGACTTCTGGTCGCAAGTTAATTCGCACCTGACGTCCACCCAGTACGAGAAGTTGATGAAGAAAGCCAACCTGAAAGGGTATGGCGGCACCGGACTGGTGCGTTAACGAACGAGGCGAGTGCGATGAAAGTTCAGGCTTCTGTAAAGAAGATCTGCCGTAACTGTAAAGTGATCCGTCGTAAGGGTCGCGTCATGGTGATCTGCAGTGCCGAACCCCGGCACAAGCAGCGCCAGGGTTAAGGTTCAGTCTTCTTTTAAGTGTTTGGTTGAAATTCAGTCGGCGTAGCGCTAGACTCTGCCGCCTTTCGGCGCCTGAGAGCCTGGCGCACCCGTTTTGTGAATCGGAGATATTCGGATGGCCCGTATTGCAGGCGTTAACATCCCGGAAAATAAGCACACGGTGATTTCTCTCACCTACATCTTCGGGATCGGTCGTACCCGTGCACAGCAGATCTGTGCAGCGGCCGGTATTGAGGAAACCGCCAAGGTTCGTGACCTGAGCGGTGAGCAGCTTGACGTCATTCGTGGCGAGGTTGCCAAGTTCTCAACCGAAGGTGACCTGCGCCGGGAAATCAACATGAACATCAAGCGTCTGATGGACCTGGGCTGCTTCCGCGGCATCCGCCATCGTCGCGGCCTGCCGCTTCGCGGTCAGCGCACCAAGACCAATGCTCGGACCCGTAAAGGTCCGCGTAAACCGATTCGCAAGTAAGCTGAAACGTCAGCGGCTGGATTTGGATAGGCATTATGGCTAAGTCAAAGAAAGATAGTGGCGCACGCCGCAAGAAGGTAACGCGCAGCGTAGCGGACGGCATTGCTCACGTGCACGCTTCCTTCAACAACACCATCATCACCATCACTGACCGTCAGGGCAACGCACTGTCCTGGGCGACTTCTGGTGGTGCTGGTTTCCGTGGTTCCCGTAAAAGCACCCCGTTTGCTGCCCAGGTGGCTGCCGAAAACGCGGGTAACGCTGCCAAGGACTACGGTCTGAAGAATCTTGAAGTGCGGGTGAAGGGCCCGGGCCCGGGTCGCGAATCTTCTATTCGTGCCCTGAACGCCTGTGGTTACAAGATCACCCATATCGAGGACGTTACGCCGATTCCGCATAACGGTTGCCGTCCGCCTAAAAAGCGTCGCGTGTAACGGGAGTTAAAGCAAGATGGCAAGATACATCGGTCCCAAGTGCAAGCTTTCCCGTCGTGAAGGCACCGATCTGTACCTCAAGAGTGGTATTCGCCCTCTCGAGTCCAAGTGTAAAGCCGAGCAGGCTCCGGGCCAGGCCGCAGGTGGCCGTCGTCCAGGTCGTCTGTCCGACTACGGCGTACAGCTGCGTGAGAAGCAGAAGGTTCGTCGTACCTACGGCGTACTGGAAAAGCAGTTCCGTAGCTACTACAAAAAGGCAGCTTCTGCCAAAGGTGCAACTGGCGAAGTCCTGCTGCAGCTTCTGGAAGGGCGTCTGGATAACGTGGTTTACCGCATGGGCTTCGGCTCCACTCGCGCGGAAGCCCGTCAGCTGGTTAGCCACCGTGCTATCCTGGTGAATGGCCAGTCTGTTAACGTGGCCTCTTACCAGGTTAAGCCGGGTGACGTGATCAACGTTCGCGAGAAGTCCAAGAACCAGCTGCGCGTGAAGAACGCCATGGAACTGGCTCAGCAGCGTGGTTTCATGCCGTGGATCGAGGTAGACGAGAAGAAGCTGGAAGGGACCTTCAAGTCCAAGCCAGAGCGTATCGATCTGCCTGCCGAGATCAACGAAAACCTGATCGTCGAGCTGTACTCCAAGTAAGGACTGCCTGAGGGATCTCTATGACCGCCGTGAACGACTTTCTCACGCCCCGCTCGATCGCGGTCAACGCGATCAACCAGACCCACGCCAAAGTGGTTCTGGAACCGCTGGAGCGTGGTTTTGGCCACACTCTGGGGACTGCGCTGCGTCGCATCCTGATCTCCAGCATGCCCGGCTGCGCGATCACCGAAGTGGAGATCGAGGGCGTACAACACGAATACTCCTCCATCGAGGGTGTTCAGGAAGATGTGATCAACATCCTGCTGAACCTCAAGGGTGTAGCCCTGAAGATGGAAGACCGCGAAGAAGCCACTCTCGAGCTGGTCAAGAAAGGCCCGGGTGCGGTGACTGCGGATGACATTCAGCGTGATCACAGTGTTGAGATCGTCAACCCTGATCATCTGATCTGCACCATTACTGGCGACACCGAACTGCGTGTGAAGCTGAAAGTGCAGAAAGGTCGTGGTTATGAAGCGGCTGACGCTCGCCAGACCGACGAAGACGAGACCCGCGGTATTGGCCGTCTGCAGCTGGATGCCAGCTACAGCCCGGTACGTCGCGTGGCCTATGTCGTCGAAGCGGCGCGTGTAGAGCAGCGGACTGACCTGGACAAGCTGGTTATCGATCTGGAAACCGACGGTACCATTGATCCTGAAGAAGCGATTCGCCGTGCAGCAACCATCCTGCAGCAGCAAATCGCCGTCTTTGTCGACCTGGAACAGGATGCCAAGCCTGAGCCGAAGCAGGAGCGTGAGGAAATTGATCCCATCCTGCTGCGTCCGGTAGATGACCTGGAACTGACAGTACGTTCCGCCAACTGCCTCAAGGCTGAAAACATCTACTACATCGGTGACCTGGTACAGCGTACCGAGGTTGAGCTTCTGAAGACCCCGAACCTGGGTAAGAAGTCTCTCACCGAAATCAAGGACGTGCTGGCCTCAAAGGGCTTGTCGCTGGGTATGCGTCTCGAAAACTGGCCGCCGGTCAGCCTTCGTGACGACGACCGGCTGAACACCAAATTGCGCTAAGTTAGTTGTTGTGGACGCTGTGAAGCGCCCCTGAACATAGGAACAGAATCATGCGTCATCGCAAAAGCGGCAGAAAACTGAATCGGAACAGCTCTCATCGTCAGGCGATGTTCCGTAACATGGCTGTGTCTCTGCTGGAGCACGGAGCGATCAAGACCACCCTGCCGAAAGCCAAAGAGCTGCGTCGTGTGGCTGAGCCGCTGATCACTCTGGCTAAGGAAGACTCTGTAGCGAACCGTCGTCTGGCTTTCAACCGCACCCGTTCCAAGGAAGTGGTTGGCAAGCTGTTCAACGAGCTGGGTCCGCGTTACAAGAGCCGTCCTGGTGGCTACGTGCGTATCCTCAAGATGGGCTTCCGTGCGGGCGACAATGCACCGATGGCCTATGTTGAGCTGGTTGACCGTCCTGAGCTGGCCGAGGGCGACGCCGAGTAAGGCTTCGCACAGGTTCTCAGGATCAAAAAAACCGGGCATATTGCCCGGTTTTTTTATGTCTGTTGTTTGGCGGGCTGCCTGTACTATGCTGTTATTGGACGCAGGCAAGGCATGACGGACAGCAGGCATGGCAATCAAAGGGTTCCACGCACACGTCTATTATGACGAAGATTCCTTCACTCAGGCGGCGGCGCTGTGTCAGGCCGCGCACCAGCATTTTGATATTCCCATGGGCCATATGCACCGCAAACCGGTGGGGCCGCATCCTTGCTGGAGCTGCCAGCTGACCGTGCCCCGTCGCCTTGCTGGCGATGTCATTCCCTGGTTAATGGCCAGCCGTAACGGGCTGACAGTCTTTATTCACGGTCTTAGCGGTGATGATCTCCGTGATCATACCGAGCTGGTCATGTGGCTTGGCGAGAGTCAGCCGCTGGACTTGAGCATCTTTCAGTTTTCTGCCTGACCGGTATGGGGGAACCTCTGAGTAACGCCTTGCGCTTCAGGACGCGCTGAGCATGCAAGGCGTTATTCAGCGCTGCCTTAGCGCTGGGCAACAGCGCGTCCGCGATACATGAGCGTTTTGCCCGCTCGGTGTGGCTTGTCGCCCGTGTCTGTTTGTGTTGCCTGGTTCCCGGCGTCTATCGGTTGGCCCCGGTATCGACGAATGGGGGTGGCTGCCTCAGGGGTGACCAGCGTGTCCTCACCTTCCAGCTGAATCAATGCAAGCCGGATCTCGCCATACAAGCGCTGTAAGCCCTGAGAGCGGGTGCGCCCGGCATAGTGTGCCAGTTTCTCACGCAAGCGGGGATCGGTCAGGGAGAGTGAGTCATCGAATTCTGCACGAATCAGGCGCCGGCACTGGTTGACCAGATTGACGATGTTGTACTGCATGAGCCAACGGTGATCGCTGGTGTTATCGGCAGAGGCTGTCATCACATACTCCTTGGGCTATGGAAGGCCCAGTGGTTACCTTCGATGCATACAACAAGAGACAAAGCAGAATCCGTGCCAGCGTAATAGGGGGTTATTCGTAGGCTGTTGCCCCGACTTGGGTCGGGGCAACAAAATGAGGCGCGACTAGCGCCATCTTGGGGCGTCGCGCTGCCGCTGAAGGCAATTGGCATAGAAGGTGGTAGTGGCTGGCCAGTCAGAAAAGACGCCAATGACGCCCACTTCGCGGGCCAGCACATCAAGAAGCGTCAGCATGTCGCCGTCATTATCTATCTGTGGGCTGACACTCTGGTAGTACCAGCCACCGCCGCTGGCCAGTGGGCCAGACCGTTCCAGGGACCAGGCAATAATGTCCAGATCGGCATCCCGTGCTGCCCGGGCGTAGGTGCTGGCGACAATACGCTGATTTTTGCTGCTGACCAGCATCCAAAGTGGGGGAGCGATGATATTGACGCCATAGCCTTTCAGGGTGGCCATATCTGGCTGCCAGGTGCCAGGGTTTTGTGGGTCGAGCCCCTGGCTGTCACGTCCATCCAGATAGACGGCCTGTTTGCCGTAGTCGGGCTCTGCGTCAATCCAGTAGCGGACATCGTCGAGATTAAACGATTGAGGGTAGACATCTCTGGGGGCAACCCCGGCTTCGCGGTACTCGTCGATGAGCTGCTGGGCATAGTCCTGCTGTGAATAGTGGCCCTGCCAAGGCATTTCCACTGCCGGGGCCTTCAGCTCCGGGGTCATTTTTACGCCTAATTCCTGAAAAAGCGCGATGCTTTCCCGATGGCTCAGGAGGGTCCCGCGTTGGCGATACAGTTCCGTTCGCCAGTCGGGGGTGCCTTGCAGGTATTCGGCGACATTGGTCGCACGAGGATTGGCGCCATCCATTTTGCCCTTGAGCGTCTTGAATTGAGCAAGGGTGATGTCGCTGGTGCAGCACTGCGCTGTGGCGGGGTTGCTACCATCAAAAGGGGTGAAGGGTTGGCTGCATTGGCTGGCAAGGTCGGTTTCAAGGATATTGGTGGTCGTGTGAAGGTCGCATTGGGAGTGGCGGCACACCAGCTCCTGATCCTGGGTGAAGGCCACATCACACTCGAGAATACCGGCCCCCATACGGGCGGCGGCCCGGTAGGATTCTTCGGTATGCTCGGGAAATTGCAGCGGGGCCCCCCGGTGACCGATGGAAAAGTCATTGGGCTTCTGGGGTCGCCGTTCGGCAGCGCACGCCTGGAGCGCTTGTTTGACTGGCCCATCGTCCATGTCATTCACAAGGTAATAGGGGCGTGGGCCCAACTCAACCGTGCCTGTAGCGGGTTGGCCATGGCCGGCGCAAGCGGCGGCCGCGCCAGCCAGGCCGATAGCGGCCAGCAGTCCCTTGAGTGCCCAAATCCGTTTCATGATTAACCTCCATAGCGAGTGATGAGGGTGATCATGTTGACCGTTTATGACGTTTCGGTTGGCAGGATTATTCAGGCTGGTGACAAGCCGTGAAAATGTGATTTTCCTCTGGTTCACTGCTTGGCGAGAGCTTGTTTGCGGAGGATTTTTGCGTTGTACACAGAGCTATAGAATTCCGCGATGGTCATGCTGAGCTGTTTGGGCCTACCGTCACTAATCAGTCGCGCGGTCCAAAGTACTTTCCCGTCACTTTTCCGGATTACGGCCATATCGCTGATTGCACTGCCAAAACTGCCTGCATAACCGCTGCCTCCAGACATGGTGCTAAGGATCGCTGCTGAGGTAATCATTGTCGCTTTGGCGCCAGTTGTATGATGCCAGCCCGAAAAACGAGTGAGCAGATAACAACAACTTCCGTCTTCGTATTGTTCGAGGGGTTGAGGCAGAGAAAGGGAGTTTTGTTGCACTGGAGCTGGCAGTTCAGGTACGCCAAAGAAGGATGTCGACTCTTTTACCTGTTCCGGAGTTAAGTCGTCCGCCCAGGCGCTTGCGTAAAGTTGCGAGATGGCCTCGATGACTGGCTCATCAAGGGAGAGTGTAAGATTTTCTATTTCATAACCCTTGGCGATAAGGTCGAGCTGCTCGACTAGTAACCTCTGTCCATATCCCGGGAGCTTTGTGGTACCGGTGACCTCACCGCTGAGTGTTCTTTCTTCCATCGCAAGATCTGGGGGCAGGATGGTCATGGTGTCAAAGGACCAGTAGTCCTGTTCGCTAATATCCTGAGCGGGAAATGTGCGCAGGCAATGGTCCGCGTAACAATTAAAATTCTCCCCCAGATTCTGAAGTCTTGAGCATGCACTGAGGAAGATAGCCAAGGTAAGAATCTTGGCTGTCCGGGCGAATAATTGCATTTTTATTGGCCTATCATGGATTTCAGAAAACGCCCGGTATGACTGCCTTTCACTTTGGCGACCTCTTCCGGGGTGCCCTCGGCGATGATTTCGCCGCCACCGTCCCCGCCTTCCGGCCCCAGGTCGACAATCCAGTCTGCGGTCTTGATGACGTCCAGGTTATGTTCGATCACTGCCACGGTGTTGCCGTGGTCTGCCAGACGGTTGAGGACGTCCAGCAATAGCTGGATGTCCTGGAAGTGCAGGCCAGTGGTGGGCTCATCGAGGATATAGAGGGTGCTGCCGGTGTCCCGGCGGGACAGCTCCTTGGCGAGTTTGACACGCTGTGCTTCGCCGCCTGACAAGGTGGTGGCGGCCTGTCCCAGCTTGATGTAACTGAGCCCCACGTCCATCAGGGTCTGCAGCTTGCGAGCCAGGGACGGGACGGCATCGAAAAACTCGCGTCCTTCCTCGATGGTGAGCTCCAGTACCTCAAAGATGTTCTTGCCCTTGTAGGTGATCTCCAGGGTCTCGCGGTTATAGCGTTTGCCTTCACAGACTTCGCAGGGTACGTAGATATCCGGCAGGAAGTGCATTTCCACCTTGATGACCCCGTCGCCCTGACAGGCTTCGCAGCGGCCCCCTTTGACGTTGAAGCTGAAGCGACCGGGTTTGTAGCCACGGGCGCGGGCTTCCTGGGTGCCCGCAAACAGGTCGCGAACCGGTGTGAAGATGCCGGTGTAGGTCGCCGGGTTGGAGCGCGGCGTACGGCCGATGGGGCTCTGATCAATATCGACGACCTTGTCGAAGTGCTCCAACCCTTCGATGGAGTCGTAGGGGGATGCCTTCAGGGTGGTGGCCTTGTTCAGTCGGGTGGCCGCCAGCGGATAGAGGGTGCTGTTGATCAGGGTCGATTTGCCAGAGCCGGACACGCCGGTAATACAGGTCAGCAGGCCCACGGGAATGTTCAGGGGGTGCCCCTTGAGGTTGTTGCCGGTGGCGCCGTGAAGGGTCAGCCACTGGTCATCCTGATTCTGGCGACGCTGCTCCGGCACGGCAATTTGCTTGCGTCCGGACAGGTAATCACCGGTCAGGGAGGCTGGGTTGTCGGCCACCTCCTGGGCAGTCCCCTGGGCCACTACGCTGCCACCATGGACCCCGGCACCGGGGCCGATATCAATGACGTGGTCAGCCAGCCGGATGGCATCTTCGTCGTGTTCCACCACCAGCACGGTATTGCCCAGATCCCGTAGTCGGGTAAGGGTGTTGAGCAGTCGTTCATTGTCTCGCTGATGCAGGCCGATGGAGGGCTCGTCGAGTACGTACATGACGCCCACCAGGCCCGCCCCGATCTGGCTGGCCAACCGGATACGTTGCGCCTCACCACCGGACAGGGTCTCCGCGCTGCGTTCCAGTGTCAGGTATTCCAGCCCCACGTTCACCAGGAACTGTAGGCGGTCACGGATTTCCTTGAGAATCTTGTCGGCAATCTCGCCTTTGCTGCCGGGCAGGTTCAGCTCGCTGAAGTAGCTGTGCGCCTTGCCGACGGCCAGGCGTACCACGTCCGGCAGAGTGGTCTGCTCGATAAAGACATGCCGTGCGGCTTCACGCAACCGGGAGCCATTACAGCTGGGGCAGCTGGACGTGGACATGTAATTGAGCAGGTCTTCACGGACGGCATCGGATTCTGTTTCCCGGTAACGGCGCTCCATGTTGGGGATGATCCCCTCGAAGGGATGGTTGCGCTTGATGATGTCGCCGCGGTCGTTGAGGTAGCGAAACTCGATGCTTTCCTTGCCGGTGCCGTAAAGGATTTTCTTGCGGACGGTTTTGTCCAGTGACTCAAAGGGCACGTCCATGTCGAAGCCGATGCTCTGGGACAGGGAGTTGAGCATCTGGAAGTAATAGACGTTGCGGCGGTCCCAGCCACGGATGGCACCTTCCGACAGGGACAATTCCGCCGAGTTGATCACCTTGTCCTCGTCGAAGAACTGCTTCATGCCCAGCCCGTCACAGCTGGGACAGGCGCCGGCCGGGTTATTGAACGAGAACAGTCGTGGCTCCAGTTCAGGAATGGAGTAGCCGCAATGGGAGCAGGCGAATTTGGCAGAGAATGTGATCTCTTCGCCTTCTTCCCCCTCCATGGGGGCAATGATGGCAATGTCATCGGCCAGATTCAGGGCGGTTTCGAAGGATTCCGCCAGCCGGTTCTGCAGGTCGCCGCGTACCTTGAAACGGTCCACCACCACTTCGATGGTGTGTTTCTTGTTCTTTTCCAGGTCGGGCGTGTCATCCATGTCGTAGATGCGGCCATCCACGCGTACGCGGATAAAGCCCTGGGCCCGCAGTTCTTCAAACAGGTGCAGGTGCTCACCTTTCTTTTCGCGAATCACCGGCGCCAGCAGCATCAGTTTGCTGCCTTCTTCCATGTCCAGAACCTGGTCCACCATCTGGCTGATGGTCTGGGCGGCCAGCGGGCTGTCGTGTTCCGGGCAGCGGGGCTCGCCGACACGTGCAAACAGCAGCCTGAGGTAATCGTAGATTTCGGTGATGGTGCCCACGGTGGAGCGCGGGTTGTGGCTGGTGGATTTCTGCTCGATGGAAATGGCCGGGCTAAGCCCCTCGATGTGGTCCACATCGGGTTTTTCCATCATCGACAGAAACTGACGGGCGTAGGTGGAAAGGGACTCCACGTAACGGCGCTGGCCCTCGGCATAGAGGGTGTCGAAGGCCAGAGAGGATTTGCCAGACCCGGACAGACCGGTAATTACCACCAGCTTGTCCCGGGGGATATCCAGGTCCACGTTTTTCAGGTTATGGGTGCGTGCGCCACGAACCAGAATGGTATCCATCAACTGCCCCTGAGTACTGTCAAAATGAACAGGGCAGTATAGGCGAAATACTGTGAAGGGGAAAAGAAAGAAGCCGCTTGCACGCAACACGCGTCACGCAGGCACGGCAAGGGCGCGCGTGCTGCGTGAGGCGGAAGGGGTTAGAGGTTTTCCTGGGCCCAGTTCACCGCCTGCAGGCGGTTGGAGGCGTTGATCTTCTTGAAGATGTTGTAGATGTGAGTCTTGATGGTGTGCGGGCTCAGGTTGAGGCTGCTGGCGATTTCCGAGTTCTTGGCACCAGTGGCCATGACCTTGAGCACTTCCACTTCGCGATCAGTGAGGTTCACTTCACTGCGCGAGAAGGTCTTGTTGAAGGTGCGGCTCTTCATCAGGTAAGCCTGCAGCACCGCACGGGGGAACCACAGCTCGCCATCAAAGATGGCCTTGATGCCTTTGCTAAGCAGAGCCTGTGGGCAGTCGTGCTGGAAGCCGCCGTTGACCATGGGCAGGCCGGCCAGCTTGGACAGGGATTCGTCTGTATCCACATTGAAGACGGCGATCAGAACGTCGTTTTCGACTTCCTGATCGGCTTCCAGCAGGTGGGCAATCACCTCGTTCACGTCCACGCTGTGGTAGTCCACCAGAAACAGGCTCTGGTCAAATTCCTGCAGGGTCGCCACGGTGATGTCGCTCACCGAAGGGATGGATCGTGCAGCGATCTCTTCTTTTACCAGGAATTCGGTGAGCAAGGCATTCTGCAATTGCTGGCTGCCTACTACGTAAACCTGCTGGCTGTGTTGTTGGGTGTTCATTGGCCCGTCCATGACTGTTGGGAGTGGCGCCCCGGGACATCGTGTCCGGGTAGCGACTCCCTAGGCAGATGCCTAAGAAAAAAAACTGATCAGCATGTGAATTTATCACCGCTTTGACGGGGGTTCAATTTGCTGATGCCGGTTCCTTACGGGTTTTACTGATTTCACGATCAAAGGTAGCCGCAAGGGCGGGGATTGGGCATCCCCTCAGCTGCAGCGAATCTGATACACTGCCTGACCTTTTGTCGATAGACGGCCCGCAAGCCTGCCCGGTGAGGAGTACCAGCGTTACATGACGGCACCTGCTTCCCCTGTTCCTGATGCATTACAGCGCACGGAACTGAAGACCACCGGGTATCTGGCCACCATTTTTGCCTTGCGCATGTTCGGGTTGTTCATGATCCTGCCGATCTTTGCTGTGTATGGGCAGCGGCTGGAAGGGGCAACCCCTTTGCTGATCGGTACCGCGATTGGTGCCTACGGCTTGATGCAGGCGTTGCTGCAGATCCCCTTTGGCATGTTGTCTGACCGCTTTGGTCGACGCCCGTTATTGCTGGTGGGCTTGCTGTTGTTCATTGCCGGTGGGGCGGTGGCGGCGTTGAGCGACCACATTGCGGGCGTGATTGCCGGGCGGGCCTTGCAGGGGGCCGGGGCGATTGCCAGCGTGATCATGGCCCTGATCGGGGACGTGGTGAGCGACCGGCACCGGACCCGGGCCATGGCGCTGATCGGCATGTCTGTCGGCGGCTCTTTCATTCTGGCCTTGATACTGGGGCCATTGCTGGCCTCCTGGTTGGGGCTCTCCGGGCTGTTCTGGATGACCTCGGTGCTGGGCATCTTTGCGTTTTTCGTGGCCATGGTCGTGCCGGCGCCCCGGGCGCTGCAGGGCGAGGCTCTGCCGGCGGGGGAGCGCTTCCGTCGCGTACTTGGCAGTAAGACATTGCTGCGATTTGATGTGGGCATTTTCAGTCTTCATCTGATCATGACCGCCTCTTTCGTGGTGGTGCCGGCCCTGTTGAGCGAGCGTCTTGGCATGGGGTTGCGCAGTCACAGCCTGCTCTACCTCGGGGTGCTGGTGGCAGGGTTTTTGGCCATGGTGCCCTTGATTATCCGTGCAGAACGGCGTGGCGCCATGCCGGTCAAGCGTTTGGCAGTGATCCTGCTGGCCCTGTCGCAGCTGTTGCTGGCGCTTGCCGGGGCGGCTGTCTGGCACTTTGTGGTCGCGTTGCTGGTCTTCTTTGCGGCCTTCAACCTGTTGGAAGCGCTGCTTCCCTCTCTGGTGGGACGGGCCGCGCCGGCAGGTACCCGGGGCACGGCCATGGGGGTCTATTCCACCAGCCAGTTCTTTGGCGTGTTTGTGGGGGGGCAGCTCGGGGGCGCCATGTACCAGTGGTGGGGCGCCGCCGCCGTATTCTACGGTTGCATGGTGCTGGCGTTGGTCTGGTTGCTGGTGCTGGCAGGCATGCAAGAGCCGGCCAAACTGGATAATCGGGTGCTGCGTCTGCAGCCAGGACAGGACAGCAAGCTGCTGGCCAGTCAGTTGCAGGAGGTGCCCGGCGTAGTGGAGACCGTGATTGTGGAAGAGCAGGGGCTGGCGTTGTTGAAAGTGAATGCCCGCGAGCTGGATGAGGCCCGCCTAGAAGGGCTCGCCGGTATCGCTCAAAGCTGACACAATGGCGGTTTTGCTGCCAGCAGCAAGCACATAATGATTGATTACTGACCTTCAGAGTCACGGAGAGAGACATGGCGCGCGGCGTTAACAAGGTAATTTTGATTGGCAACCTGGGGGCAGACCCGGAAACCCGTTTCATGCCCAGCGGCGGTGCGGTGACCAATGTACGGCTCGCCACCAGCGAAAGCTGGAAAGACCGTCAGACCGGCCAGATGCAGGAGCGTACTGAATGGCACCGGGTGGTGTTCTTCAACAAGCTCGGTGAGATTGCTGGCGAGTACCTGAAGAAAGGTTCCAAGGTTTATATCGAAGGGGCTATCCGTACCCGTAAGTGGCAGGGCCAGGATGGACAGGATCGTTACACCACCGAGATCGTGGCCAGTGAGATGCAGATGCTGGACGGCCGGGGTGAAGGTGGCGGTCAGGGTGGCGGAGGCTTTGCGCCACAGGGCAACCAGGGTGGTTATCAGAACCAGGGCGACAACTTTGGCGGTGGTAATGCTCCGCAACAAGGTGGCAGCGCGAATCAGGGGGGCGGATTCAGCGGCCCCGCGGATGACTTCGACGACGATATCCCGTTCTAAGGGCGCCTGATGCCTCGCAAGCTGACTCTCGCACTGGTCTTTGTTGCCTGTCTGCTGGTGTTTCTGGTGGTGTTGATGCCCGCCGCCGTGCTGGTGGAGCGGGTTCCACAGCTCCGACCGGGGGGCGCTCCATTGACCCTGGAGACATCCCGTGGCCGCTGGTGGAGCGGTCAGGTGGACTGGCGCTGGCAACAGCAGCAGGGCACACTGGGCTGGACGCTGGATTTTCATGGCTTGACGCCAGGCGTGGAACTTTCCCTGCGAACCACTGCCGGACAGGATGTACGCCTGGCCGGCTGGGTGGGTGGCAGTGATGCGCAAAACTGGCAATTGGATCAGGTGCGCCTGTCCTTGCCGGTTGCACTGATTGCTGACCGAATCCCCCAGGGCGGGGCGGATGGCCGGGCGGATGCCACCGTCATGGGCCTGGCCATTCAGGAGGGTCAGGTGACAGATGCCAGGGCAACGTTGCAGTACGGTGGCGGAACGGTCACCTGGGGCCGCAGTGGCTCGGCCGTTGTGCCGGTGCTGCAAGGGCGGCTGAGCATGGAAGGCGAAACGCCAGTGCTGGAGGTGAATGACCCGGAAGGACAGCGGCTGATGAGTGCCCGTTTGTCTGAGGGGCGTTTCCAGCTCGAGGTGCTTCGTGCCTGGCCAATGCTTTTGGGTGTGAGCCAGGGTGGCCAGCCCGATGATGTGGTTTTTCAGATGTCCCAGCCTTTTTCGCTGGGGCAGGCAGGGACGCAGTAGTATTCTTCTCTCCCTCGCCGTTACAGAATATAGCAATAAAGGGGCGCTCGATTCCGCTAGCCTCTGTGCTCGCTGGTCGGGGTATCAGCACGTCCAGCCATAACGATAAAGGAAGAGCAGGGTCGTGAAGTTGCAGTTTTCAGAGTGGGGAAAGGCTTACCCCTGGGGCAAGCCGGTGCGGTGGCTGTTGGCCGTAGCACTGGTGATTGCGCTGGCGTGGGTATTGGCCGAGACCGTCTGGCTGTTGCTCTACGGCCCCAACGATTCTATTCCCGCAACCGAAAAGACCCGGCTGGAAATGGCCGCCAGTGGCAGTACTACCAGCCTGTCGCAGACGCAGGTGGATGGTTGGCAGCTGTTTGGCGAATATCAGGCGGAACCGCGTGAGGCAAGCAACAAGCCAACGGATGCCCCGGATACCCGGTTGCGATTGGAGTTGCTGGGGGTGTTCCAGACCCCGGACCCGGAGAAGGCCACCGCGATCATTGCCGAGAAGGGTAAGGACGCGGAGCTGTATCACATTGGTGACAGCATCCCGGGCAATGCCTCGCTGGAAGAAGTGTACGCGGACCGCGTCATCCTGCGCCGGGCGGGGCGTCTGGAAACCCTGCGCTGGTCGGAGAACGCCCTGGGCGGTGTCAGTGAGGTGAGTCGGCAGGAGCAGTCCCGGCCGGCGCCGACCCCGGTAGAGGGGGATACGGCGGACATGCTGCAGCAACGCCAGACCATCATCAAACAGCTTTCGCTGAGCCCGGTAAGTGATGGCAGCAACCAGGGCTATACCCTGGGCAAACGTGCCCCCAAACAAATGCTTGCGCAGGTTGGGCTGGAGCCCGGCGATGTGATCCTGTCCGTGAACGGCCATGGGCTGGGCACAGAGGAAAGTGATGTGGCGGCCCTGGAGTCTTTCAAACAGACCCAGCAGGCCAGTATTGTCGTCCAGCGGGGCGATCAGCAATTTACTGTGAATTATCCGCCCTAGGTGGTGTTTATGATGTCCCTTTTTAGAGCCTCTGTGCTTAAGACCCTTTTGGCCGCCTGCCTGTCGGTAGTGGTGTTGTCTGCCCAGGCGGCGAATAACCAGGTGCAGGCCAGCGATGATGGCAAGAGCTGGACGGTGAATATCCGCAATGCAGATATTCAGGCGTTTATCAGCCAGATTGCCGACATGACCGGGAAGAATTTCGTGGTGGACCCGCGGGTTCGGGCACGGGATGTGACCGTGGTGTCTACCAAGGCGCTATCGGCTGACGAAGTGTATGAGCTGTTCCTGTCGGTGCTTCAGGTGCACGGTTATGCTGCCGTTCCGGCAGGCGATATTATCAAGATTGTTCCCAACACTACCGCGAAGCAAAGCAATCTGCCGTTGGTAGACAAGGGGCAGGGAACCGGCGAGGAGTTAGTGACCCGGGTCATTCCCGTGGAGAATTCTCCGGTAGAAGAGCTGGTGCCGGTGTTGCGTCCATTGGTGCCTCAGTATGGCCATCTTGCCGCCGTTGGCTCTGCCAATGCGTTGATTATCAGCGACCATCTGGACAACATCCGCCGGATGGAAGCAATTATTGCCAGCCTGGATAATGCTGAATCTGAAGACGTTCAGGTCATCAAACTCGAGCATGCCTTTGCTGGCGACCTGGTGAAAATGCTTGAGACGCTGACACCGCAAACCGGTGGCCGCCGGGGCAAGACCCAGGAAGGCAATGTGACGGTGGTGGCGGATGAGCGCACCAACCGCCTGATCATTAAGGGCGACCGTATTACCCGCCAGCGCATGGTGCAAATGGTGAAGAGTCTGGATACCGCAGACAGTGCCAGCTCCGGCGTGAAAGTGGTACGCCTGACCCACGGGGATGCCAAGACCCTGGCGGAAATTCTGAAGAATTTTGCCGATGGAGCCTCTGCAGCCAAGCCGGGCGCGGATGGCAAGACGGTGTCTGCAGCCAACAGCAACAGCAAGGTGTCCATTCAGGCGGATGAATCGCTCAATGCGTTGGTGATCCGGGCTGAGCCGGGCATGATGAACGAGCTGCAGTCTATTATCAGCCAGCTGGATGTGCGTCGTGCCCAGATCCTGATTGAAGCGGCGATTGTTGAAGTGACGGGTGAAAATGCCAAATCGCTGGGCTTCCAGTATGTCGGCGGCAGTGATGAATCCGGTGTGGGTGCGGTGAATTTCAACAACGCAGGATTGAGCGTTAATTCTATTCTCCAGGCGTTAGCTACCGATGATCCTTCCGGCCTTTCCCTGAATGACGGGGTTGCCATTGGGCTGGGTGAAACCGATTCCAATGGCGATCTCAAGTGGGGAGCATTGATGCAGGCACTGGCCTCCTCTTCCGATGTCAATCTGCTCTCGACGCCCAGCATCTTGACGCTGGATAACGAAGAAGCGTCGATTATTGTGGGTGAGAACGTGCCATTTGTGACAGGGCAGAGCACTAACACGGGTTCTGGCGTATCCAACCCGTTTACGACGATTCAGCGTGAAGATGTGGGGCTGACGCTCAAGGTCACTCCTCATGTGGCGGGCCTGTCCACCATTCGTCTTGAGCTGGAACAGGAAAATTCCGCGGTCAAGGAATCCTCAGGTGATGCGGTTGATATTGTCACCACGACCCGCAAATTACAGAGCACGGTGCTGGCGGATGATGGCGAGACCATTGCACTGGGGGGCTTGATCAAGGACGACATCCGCAAGGTGGTACGTAAGGTGCCGCTGCTGGGGGATATTCCTCTGCTGGGTTTCCTGTTCCGGACGACGACCAATTCACGTCAGAAAAGTAACCTGATGGTGTTTTTGCGCCCGACGATTCTGGCAGACAATGATCGCCTGGTGCAGATGAGCCGCGAGAAATACATGGGGATTACGGCGCTGCAGTTCGAAGTGAATGGTGATGGCAAGCTGGAACGCGTGATCAAGCACCCGCTGCCGTCCAGTATCGACAAGGTCTTTGATGGTCGCGACCCGGTGACCCGGGAATTCAAGGATGCCTTTGAGGCAGATCAAACCCCGCCGACTTCTCCCTCAGGGGTTGAGGAGGCTCCGGCGGAGAATTAAGCCCGCAGTTGCCCATAAAAAAACGCGCCATAGGCGCGTTTTTTTATGGGCACTGGTAAATGCCATGTGTGGGCAGGGCCGCTGGCAGTGCAGCCTCAGGAAGCGTCAGGATTGCTGCAAGCTGCGCAGGTTGGTCAGCACGCGTCGGCTGCGTTCCAGTTTCTTGTTGAGCTCTTCGTCGTTGGGGTAGAGCGGGGCGACCTGTTTCCAGATTCGGTAGGCTTCCTTGTATTGGCCGCGGGCGTACAGCGCTTCGCCGGTATTCATCTCTTCAGCAAAACGGCGGCGGGCCCATTGTTCCAGGCGCTTGCGATGGCTGGTCAGGGCACTGTTGTCACGATGCGTGTCGAGAAAGTTGCGCGCAGCGAGTAGTGACTGCAGTTGGCCATTGCGTTGGTAGCGGGCCATTAGCAGTTCGGCCTCGGTCTGCAGGGCGCGGTTGCGCTTTGCCCGGGCTTGCTGGTCGGCATCGTTAAGAACTTGCTGGGCACGGGCCAGCTGCGCTGAAGGTGGCTGGTCGGGGGCCAGTTGATGGGCGTAGCGCAGCAGGTCCCGGGCCTGAACCCATTGTTGCCGGTCGGCGAAGTATTCTCCGAGCCGGGTCAGGTCTGCGACCAGAAGGGCGTACTCGTCATCCAGTCGGGCCTTCTCCGCTTTGGCGCGCGGATCGTGAAAACTGGCCAGCTGCTCGCTCAGGCGGGCAGTTTCCAACATGGATTTGGCCTGGGCCTCGCGCCGTTCTGCCAGCAACTGGTTGAGCTGAGTGCCTTCCCAGAGAGAGAGGGTGGCGGTGAGCTCATCGATAGCAGAAGGATCAATCACCTTGTCGCGCTGCCCTTCCAACAGGGCGAAAGCGTTGTCCCATTGCTGCTTGCGGCCCATGGCTTCGGCTTCGATGACCAGCCGTTGGCGGTACTCCTTGCTGGCCAGAAGGATGCCTTCGTATTGGGTCTGCAGCAGTTCGTATTGCGCGTGCTTGGGGCTGGTGTTGTCGACGATGCTGGCGGCCCGGGCATAGTCATGCTCTGCCAGCGCGTCGCTGACGTCCTGTTCCGGGTTGCCGAGGGTGGCGCAGCCGCTAAAGGCCAGCGCGCAGAGCAGACTACTCGCCTTGTGCACGTTGATGCTCCGCGCTCAGTCTTGCCAGGAACTGCGCAATACGCTGTTCCATGAGGGTTTCGGACAGCGCATGGACGCCATCGATACGGAAGGTGCTGACGGGATCGGCCTTGCCGCGAATGCGCATGGCGCCGAACTCGGTTGCCCGCACCCGAGAGGCAATATTGGGGTTGGCGAGTAACGGTGAAGCCGCAATGATTTCGTTGCCGCCAGCCATGTTGGACAGACGAGAGGCCAGGTTGACCGCATCGCCAACGACGGTGTACTGCATGCGGTCCCGTGACCCCAGATTACCCGCCAGCATGTCACCTGAGTTGATGCCGATACGGAATTCCACCGTGGTGTGGCCGTTGGCCTGCCGGTATTCATTCAGGCGTTCCACCAGTCGCTGGATCATGACTGCGCAGCAGAGCCCGTGGAACAGGTGTTCGTCGTCTTTTTCCGGCACGCCGAACACAATCATGGCGCAGTCGCCCATGTATTTGTCGATGGTGCCCCGATAAAAGCTGGTGGCGGTGGTGATAGCATCAAAATAGACGTTGAGCATATCGGCGATGGCGTCTGGCGGCAGGCTTTCTGACAGGCGGGTAAAGCCGACGATATCGGCAAATACCACCGTGGCCTGAACATCGCGGCCACCCAGTTGTACCTGGTCCAGGTCTGCCATCATGTTGCGTGCAACAGAAGGGCTGACAAAACGCTGCAGAACCCGTTCCACCTGTTCTTTCTCAAGCATGCCGTGAGCCATGGTGTTATAGGCTTCTATCAACCCGCCGATTTCGTCATTGCGGCGGTCCTGAATGCGGTAATTCAGGTCGCCCTTGCGCATGGCGCTGGTGGCAGCAAGCAGATCCTGAATCGGTTGGGCAAGCCGCCGGCTGATCACGAACGCCACAATGATGGCGATCACACTCATGATCAGGGTTGCCGTGATCATGGTATCGCGTACTGCTTCCCTGGCCGCCATGATGGGGCGATCAGACAGGGAGATGGCGGTATAACCGGCTACCAGTTCTCCCACGGGAATGGGGGCGTAGTAGGTGGTGACAGGCTCGTTTTCCAGGTTCCAGCGGCGGACAGGTTCCTGCAGGGGCGTTGCTGCCAGTGGCAGGATGCCGGCCTTGTCGATAAGGCCGCCCTCGCGGTTGAACAGGGCGGCGCCGCGCACACTTTCGCTGCGTGTGAGGTTATTGAGCTGTACCTTCAGGAAAAAGGTATCGTCGGCGAGCAGGGGCTCGCGGGCCGTATTGGCGAGTTGCTGGGCAATGGCTGCCCCGAAACTGTCGGCCTGGTCACGCATGCGGCTGAGCTGATTGTTCAGTAGCAGGGTGCCAAGGATGGTCATGCCACACAGGATCAGCAGGGAAATGGATAGCCCCAGTTTCCAGGCAACGGGAAAATAATCGGGCACATAGGGAGCCACCCACTCGCCAAGGCGAGTGCGCAGTGTGCGTTGCTGTCCTGTCTCGTCAGTCACGGCGCATCCTTGTTTCATGCCTAAACGAGTAGGCGACAGGCTTGCCTGGTGGCAGGCATGCTGTCACATTCAATGGGGTCACCCTTGTTTCTTATGCTAACAATAGCATTTTCGTCGTGTCGGGTAAGTAGCCGTCTGACGGTTTTTGAACTGGGCTCAGATTAGGAAGAGAGTATGGCATTTACGCAGGAGCGAAAGGTGGCCGCCAACGGCCTCGAATTCTTTGTGGCAGAAGCGGGTGAGCCCGGTAAGCCGCTGGTGTTATGCCTGCACGGGTTTCCGGAGTGCTGGGCTTCCTGGCGCTATCAACTGCCGGTGCTGGCTCAGTCCGGATACTACGCAGTGGCCCCGGATCTGCGCGGTTACGGCTTTACCGGCGGTCCCAAAGAGGTGGCAGCGTACCGTAACAGCCAGCTGGTCGAAGACGTCATGGGGCTGATTGATGCGTTGGGTTACGACAGTGCCATCCTGGTGGCCCATGACTGGGGATGCGGGCTGGCCTGGCAGGTGGCGCGGCGATACCCGGAGCGTATCAACGCGCTCGTCGGTATGTCTGTTCCCTATGGCGGGCCGGCCCCGGTGGCGCCAACGGAGGCCATGCGCAAGCTGTTCCAGGGTGGGTTCTTCTACATGCTCTATTTTCAGCAACCGGCGGCGCCTGAAGCTGAGCTGGAACAGGATGTCACACGCAGCTTGAAGCTGGTGTTCCACAGTCTCTCTGCGGAGGGTATCCAGGAGTATCGCCCGGCGCCGGATAACACGGCCTTCTTGCAAGGGATGCCAGAACCGGAGGAGCAGCCGCGATGGATGCGCGATGAAGATCTCGCCTATTACGTGGAACGTTTCGAGCACAGCGGTTTTACCGGGCCGATCAATTGGTACCGGGCGATGGACCTCTCATGGGAAGAAGAGCGGGATGATGACAACTGGCAAATTCCGGTGCCCACTTTATTCCTTGGGGGAATGCAGGACCCGGTCATCCAGTTCGGCCAGAAGGCGCTGCAGCGCATGCCGGATTATGTCCCGGATCTGCGTACCGTGCTGATCGATCAGTGTGGTCACTGGATTCAAATGGAGCAGGCGGCGGAAGTAAACCGGGAAATTCTGGCGTTTCTTGAGGAGGTTGAGGGTGGCCGATAGCAGTAATTTTGACCGAGTGGGTGAATTCCATCAGGCCTTTTCCCTGCCCGTAGAGTCTCGGCCTGTCGTGCCGGATGATCGAACTATCCGGTTGCGTCTGGCGTTGCTGCTGGAAGAGTTTCATGAGCTGGCGGATGCCACTTGCCAGCAGCCCAATGCTGCCCAGCGTGCGTTCCTGGATACCCTGTCGCGTGCCCGGGAGCAGCTTGAGTTGCTGACCGAGTTCAATGTCGATCTTGTGGAAGTGGCCGATGCGCTGACGGATATCAACTACGTGACCTATGGTGCGGGTCATACCTTCGGGATTGACCTCAACGCCACCTGTGAAGAAGTGCATCGCAGTAACATGAGCAAGTTGGGGGCCGATGGGAAACCGGTGAAAGATGACCGTGGCAAGGTCCTCAAGGGGCCAGACTATTCTCCTCCAGATTTGCAGCAGGTGCTGGAGAGAGCCGCCGGGTAAGAATAGAACGTCTCTGAAAGTAGCGGGAAATTGATCTGAATCAATGCAGGGGTGGTGGCGGTTGGCGACTATAGCTGCGGGACATGGTCCCGCTGCGTATGCTTCCGGTTGTCTCCGGAACATTTCAGGCCCCGCGTGTCGGGGCCTTTTCTTTTTGTGCCTGCACGGTAAGTCTGGTTACCAGTGAATTCCCTTGAACAAGCGGGAGAAGGCGGCCTGTTCCCGGCTGATCTTTTTCGGTGTGCCTTCCTTGCCGCCGAGCGCCGCGGCGGAATCCGAGAAGAGTTTGTAGCCGGTGTTCATGATCGTTTCCGTGACCTTGGGGGTGAGGAAATGCATGACCTGGCCCATGATTCCCAGGTTGGTCGCAATGCGTTTTGGTTGGCGCACAATGGCGTCACAGATCATATCGGCCGCCTGGGTCGGGCTGATGGTGGGTACGTGGTTGTAGATCTTGGTCGGTGCAATCATCGGCGTGCGTACCAGGGGCATATTGATCGTCGTAAAGCGAATCCCCTCGTGCGCCAGCTCGCTGGATGCACAGCGGGTGAAGGCATCCAGTGCCGCCTTGGATGCCACGTAGGCAGAAAAGCGGGGGGCATTGGTCAGTACGCCGATGCTGGAGATATTGATCACATGGCCGCCGCCGCGCTCAATCATGGCGGGCATCAGCTGCATGATTAGTCGCAGTGCGCCGAAGTAATTGAGCTGCATGGTGCGCTCGTAATCGTGGAAGCGATCAAAGGAGTGCACCACGGAACGACGAATAGAGCGTCCCGCATTGTTGACCAGCACATCCACGTGGCCGTGGTCGGCAATCACCTGTTGGACCAGCTGATCCACGCTGTTGAGATCGGAAACATCACAGCTGTAGGCCTGCGCTGTTCCACCAAGCTGGTCAATCTCATGCAGGGTTTCATCCAGTTTTTCTGCGGTGCGAGCGACCACCAGTACAGTGGCGCCGGCCCGTGCCAGCTTCAGGGCGGTGGCTTTGCCAATACCCGATGTGGCACCGGTGACCATGACGATCTTGCCCTCCACTCGTTCCGGCAGGGTGGGCAGGGGCTGGAGTTCATCCTTGCGCTCGCCGCGGTCCGGATCCAGATGGTTTTCCCAGAAGTCCCAGAGTTGCTGGATGTAGGTTTCCAGCTCCGGTGCCTCGATACCGGTATTTGCCAGGGCGTTGCGGCTACGGCGGTTGTCATAGTCGGTCGGGAAAGTCAGAAACTTCATTGCCGACGGGGGGATATCCAGGTTTTCCAGTGCGGCGTTGACCACCATTTTCGGCGTCATGGCACTGACACCCTTCTTGACGATGCCGGGTACGACATCGAACAGGCTGTTGTCGAGTTTGACTGCCCAGCGTGGCGCCTGCGCCGCGCCGGCAATCACATCCATGATTTCGCCCAGCGAATAGGAGCGATCGGCGGTGAGATGAAAACACTCGCCGTCGCCCTGCTCCCGGTGGGCGATGTGGTCGAGTGCATCCGCGACAAAATCTACCGGCACAATGTTGAACTTGCCGCCTTCGACACCGACCAGCGGAATCCAGTTGGGCAGCACGTCTTTGAGCTTCTGGATCAGTTTGAACAGGTAGTAAGGGCCGTCGACCTTGTCCATCTCGCCGGTTTCGGAATGTCCCACCACCATGGAGGGGCGGTAGATGCGCCAGGGGAGTTTGCTTTCCTGGCGTACCAGTGCCTCGGATTCATGCTTGGTCAGCAGATAAGGGTCGTCCAGACCGGTGGCCTCTTCAAACATGTCTTCGGTGAAGGTGCCATCGTAAAGCCCGGCGGCAGCGATGGACGAAACGTGGTGAAAACACTTGGCTTCCAGTTTCTCTGCGAGCTTGAGGGTTTGCCGGGTGCCTTCAATGTTGGTGTAGCGTTGGGTGTTCTCATCGGCGGTCAGATCGTAAATGGCTGCCAGATGGAAAAAGTGGTCGACCTGGCCTTTCAGGTCGTCCTGGTCGCGTTTACTGATGCCGAGCAACTTGTCGTTGATGTCGCCATGGATGGCCACCAGCTGGTCGGGGTCGGCACCCAGTCGACGGCGAAGGGCGTCGAGCTTGTATTCCGATCCTGAGCGGACCAGTGCGAACACCCGGGTATCGTCCCGCTTGAGCAGTCGGGCCACCAGAAAGCGGCCAATAAACCCTGTGGCACCGGTAATGAAATAGTTCATGAATTGCCCCTTGTTGCGTCCTTGCTGTCCGCCTGTGGCGGGCAGTCTGTGTTGTAGCGCGTTCGACTCTGACAGTTCGATAGTGCGCCGACCGTCTGGCAAGTGCCAAATCTCTTGCCTTACATTTGTTAGTTGGATTTTGTTTCACCTTACAAGTGTTTGTCAAAGATTATTTTGTAATCACCATGTTATTGCCAAATGATCCGTATTCATGGGAATATAAAACTAACAGTTGTTAGTGGAACGGTTATGGCTGAGACAGCGCGGCAGCGACAAAAACGGCAAACTCGTGAGCGGATCCTGGCGGCGGCACGTTCGCTGATGGCAGGGGGGCGAGGCCTGGATAGCCTGGGGTTGCGTGAAGTTGCCCGCGAAAGCGAGCTGGCGGCAACGTCACTCTACAACCACTTTCCCGATATGGAGGCGTTGGGGCTGGCGCTGATCGATTCCTGTTGTTTCCGGTTGCGTTCGGCCATGGAGTACGAGCGTCGCAGTATGATCGAGATTGGTCCGGCCCAGGCGGTGAAAGAGTTGGTTCAGCGGTTCGTTCGTTATCTGGACGAGAATGGCAATGACTTTCGCTTGTTGGTGCAGCAACGACTGGGAAGCCATGACCGTTACCGCTCGCGAATCCAGCGTGAGTTGCAGCTGCTGGTCGATGAGTTGGCGGATGATGTGGGCAAGGCTGTTGCTGCCCGGGGCGGAGCCCCGGTTCCTGCCGAACAGGAAGCGGAAGCGGCCATCGCGATTATGTTCGGTGCCGGGATCTCCATGCTTGATGCCAGTACGGCCGCCCGCAACGTGTTGGCGGAGCATGCCTGCCTGCAACTGGAGATGATGGCGCTGGGGGGGCGAGCCATGGCGGCAGGCTACCGGTTGTAAGTGTCAGTTTTGTGCCAAAGTGGCAATATCCTTGTAGTTTGTGACGTGATTCGTAGGTTTTTGACACTTTTTGCACTACAAAAGGGCATCTTCGAGCAGCTGGCCACAACAGGGAGGTGGTGATGGCGTTTGACCCCAGGGACCCGTACGATGCCGCAGCCCTCTACGACATGTGGCTGAACTGCAGTCGTTGCCCCACGTCTTTCGACTATGAGCCCGGCGGCGATATCGATCTGGACTATTATCATCGCATTGGCCAGCAGGCCCGTGTCGAAAATTGGGCGGTACTCCCCGCACGTAGCCAGGGTGATGAGCTGATGTTCAACGTCCTTTGCCCTGTGTGTGCTGACCGCCTTGGCGTCAGTGGTTGTGATGGCCGCATGGAGCTGGCAGCGCCAGTCATCGACCAGATCTGCCGCGCCATGCGCCTTGCCTCCTGATATATCGGATTTTCCTGCTTTTTTGTGAGCGTTCCTGTCATCGCTCTGGGTCTGTGGGCTGGTTAGACTCCGCTAAACCCTAGACCGGAGTATCCCTCATGAATGCCGATTCCATGTCCTTGGCTGATGCCCTCAAACAGCGCCGTTCCGTGCGTGGCTTTCTGGACAAGCCTGTGCCTCAGGAGGTGCTGGAGTCGGTATTTTCACTGGCCCAGCATGCCCCTTCCAACTGCAATATTCAGCCTTGGCAGGTGTGGGTAGCGAGTGGTCAGGTGCGGGACGCCTTGCGTGAGCGCATGGTGGACAAGGTCAGTCGCGGTGTGCCGTTTGCGCCGGATTATGAAAGCTTGCCCCGTTTCGACGGCGTCTATCGCCAGCGCCAGGTCGATTGCGCCATGGAATTGTACGGCAGCATGGGGATTGCCCGGGAAGACCGGGAAGGGCGCCAGCGGGCCGAGTTGCGTAATTTCCAGTTATTTGATGCCCCTCATGTCGTGTTTATCGGCATGGAGAAGCAGTTCGGTGTGACGGTGGCGCTGGATGTGGGGATGTATATTCAGTCCTTACTGCTGACGATGACCGCTCATGGACTGGGGGCGTGTGCCCAGGGGAGTATGCGTTACTACCCGGATGATGTGCGTGAGCTGCTGGAGATTCCGGAGTCCACGGCCATTGTGCTGGGTATCAGCTTTGGTTATGAAGATCCGGAGATCGCGGCTAACCGTACCCGTGTTGGCCGGGTGGCGCTGGGCGAGTCGGTGCGCTTCTGCGGCTGACAGGCGAGCAGGGCGGGATTGTGCTAGAATGGTCGTTTTCCCGGCAAAGCAGACCTGCATGATCATCGTCAAAGGCTCGTTCCCCATCAAGTCCGACCAGCAACCCGAAGCGCTGGAGCTGGTGCAGCAATTGGCCAGCGCCTCACGCAAGGAGCAGGGCTGTCTTGCCTACGAGGTCTATGTGCAGGCGGATGAACCCCGGGTGATCATGGTCTGGCAGCAATGGCGCTGCCTGGACTCCCTGGAGGTTCATTTCGGATCCGAGCATGTGGATGCGTTTCTGGATGCGATCCCCGACCTCATTGATGGTGAGGTGAGTTCCGCCCGTTTTGATGTTAGCGGTGTGGATGGGGAGCCGGTCGTGGATGAACCCCAGGACATTGCACCGGTAGTGCTGGCAGACAACATTACCCTGCACTGATTTTTCCTCTTTGCCCGGTTCCCGCCATTTCGTTTTAGGCAGCGGGTCTGTCGCCCGCTGCCATGCCCTTTCCCGTTAATCTGCGCTAGTCTCCCAGGTTCGTACTGGCAGGAGCGTGCATGAAAACCCGTATCGAATCCGTAGAAGACATTGTCAGCAGTTTTGCCGGGCAGGGGTATATCTGTAGCGAACAAGTGGCGCTGGCGATCTATCTGGCGGCGCAGCTGAACAAGCCAGTACTGGTGGAGGGGCCGCCCGGAGTCGGCAAGACCGAGCTGGCCAAGACGGCGTCGGCTTTTCTGGAGGCGCCGCTCATTCGTTTGCAGTGCTATGAAGGGCTGGATGAAAGTCGCGCACTGTATGAGTGGAAGTATGGCAAGCAGTTGCTGTACACCCAGTTATTGCGCGACAAGCTGGGCAGCATGCTGGCGGATACCGACAGTCTGGATGCCAGCATGGCAAGACTGGGCGATCTCGGTGAAGCCTTCTATAGCGATACCTTTCTTGAACCTCGTCCCTTGTTGCAAGCGCTTCGCAGCGACGAACCGGCGGTATTGTTGATTGACGAGATCGACAAGGCGGATCAGGAATTCGAGGCATTCCTGCTGGAGCTGTTATCGGATTTCCAGATTTCCATTCCTGAGCTGGGTACCGTCAGAGCGAAGCATCAGCCACTGGTGCTACTCACCAGTAATGATCAGCGTGAACTGTCTGACGCCCTCAAGCGCCGCTGCCTCCACCTCTATATCCCCTATCCGGCCCCGGAGCTGGAGTCGCAGATCGTTTCAGCCCGGGTGCCGGAGCTGGATGGCCAGCTGCGTGATCAGCTGGTGGCGTTTATCCAGTACCTGCGCGAACAGGACATGAAGAAGTTGCCGGCCATCTCGGAAACCCTCGATTGGGCCCGTGCGCTGGTGCTGTTGCATGCTGACAGCCTGTCGCAGGAGCTGGTGGCCGATACCCTGAATCTGGTACTGAAGACCGAGCAGGATGTGACGTTGGCACGGGAGCTGTTGCCAGGCTGGTTGCGCAAGTTCGGGAAGCGCTGATGCCGGTTCGTCGACTCTCGGAGTTTATTCGTGCCCTGCGCGGTGCGGGGCTGCGTATTTCGCCGGATGAAGCCTCCCAAGCCATGGAGGCGGTGGCTCTGGTGGGGTATGAAGGGCGTGCGCGGTTTCATGATGCGCTGTCTGTGACTCTGGTTAAGGCGGAGCAGGACCGGCTGGCTTTTGAAACCACTTTCAGTCGCTTCTTTGATGGCGAAACCGCTGAGCAGGGAGCAGGTGCCCGGGAAAGTGACTCTGCCGGCGATGTAGCGTCGATACTGCCAGCGGATCTTCTGGCTCAGATGCCTGACGAGATACAGTCCCTGCTCAATGCGGATGCCAATGCGTTGAGCCAGACCATGGCAGAAGCCGCGGCGGCCATGAATTTCACCGACATGCAGGTGATCACTCAGCAAGGACTCTACACCCGGCGCCTGCTCATGAGCATGGGAATGGGAGCCGTGGATGATCAGGTTATCCAGCTAAGTCAGGGCTCGGCGACCCAGCAAGCTCAGGCGGACCAGTTGCGGGAGTGGCGTGGCCGGGTGCGTGAGCAAGCCAGCTGCCTGGTGCGCCGCCAGTTTTTGCTGCATGGCACTGGCCATGGTCGCGAGTTGCGTGAGCAGACCATGCGCGCGGTAGCGTTCAGGGATCTTCGCGAATTTCGGGAAGTGCAGGCGCTGGTGCGAAAGATGGCTCGGCGGCTCGCCAGCCTGCACCAGCGTCGTCTCAAACGCAGTCGCCGCGGTCGCCTGGATGGCCGTCGTACGCTGGCGGGCAGTTTGCGTCATGACGGTGTGCCTGCGCAGCTTCACTGGCAACAAATGCCGCCGCGCAAGAGCCGAATCATGGTGATCTGTGATGTCTCCAGTTCGGTCAGCGAACCCGCCCGTTTTTTGCTCCAGTTTCTTTACGCGCTTAACGATGTGTTGCCACAGGTACGCAGCTTTGCTTTTGCGTCACGGGTTGATGAGGTGACGGAAGATTTCAGTCGTTACTCCCCGGATGTGGCGGTTGGCCGGGTGCTGGACAGGTTATCAGGCAGCGGCACCGATTACGGCCAGATGTTCGAGACATTCTGGCGCCGTTGCGAGCGTCAGCTGGATCGGCACACCACGGTGATTATTCTTGGCGATGCCCGGAATAATGCGCTGCCAGAAGGGGCGGAGACCCTGGCGCAAATTCGCCGCAGGGTACGTCAGGTATGGTGGCTGAATCCCGAATCCCGCTCCCAGTGGAACAGTGGCGATGCGGTGATGGACCGCTACTTGCCTCATTGTCGCGAGGCCCATCGCTGCCGTAATCTCAATGATCTGGAGCGTGCAGTGGACCGCCTGTTGGTATCACTGCGTCAGTCGTCCTAGGGCTTGTTGGCGAGACGGATGTCCGGGTCGCGCAGGATCTGTTTGAGCGTGTTTTGCAGGCGTTCAATATTGATCGGTTTTGCCAGGTGTCCGACCATCCCGGCCTCATGACAGGCCTGAATCTTGTCAGGCACCGCGTGGGCGGTGAGGGCAACGATCGGTGTGGCGGGCAGGCGCTTTTCCTTTTGCAGTCTGAGGATGGCTCTGGAAGTTTCAAAGCCGTCCATCTCTGGCATTTCGCAATCCATCAGCACCATATCGAAGGGCTCGTTGGCGGACAGCAGGACCGCAATGGCTTCCATGCCACTTTCGGCGACTTCCGTGCTGAAGCCCAGCTTGCGACACAGGCCCTCGGCCACCATCAGGTTGATGTGGTTGTCGTCGACGATCAGCAGACGCCCACCGGCATGAGGGGTATAGGGTTCAGCCCCCTCTGGCGTCGGGCGATTGTTGCCTTCCCGCGTTTGGGGAAGTGGCAAACGGAACCAGAAGCGCGAGCCTTCTCCGCGCTTGCTCTGGACACCAATTTCGCCGCCCATGATTTCTACCAGCTGCCGGCAAATGGCGAGCCCCAGGCCTGTGCCGCCATAGCGGCGGCTGGTGGAGCTGTCCCCCTGCTGGAAGTGGTCGAACAGGTTGGTGAGCTGTTCGGCGCTGATGCCGATGCCGGTATCGCGGACTTCGAAATACACGTAGTCGCGGTTTTGGGCATCCCGGTGCGCCGTAATACTGATTTCGCCGTTGTCGGTGAATTTCACGGCATTACTGATCAGATTGACCAGTATCTGGCGAAGGCGCACTGGGTCGCCCACGCAGTAGCTACCCAGGTCGTTTGCCAGGCTGACAGTGAGCAGGTTGGAATGGACGCGAGCCTTGTGCTGGAACAGCGCCATGCTGTCTTCGATCAGTTCGTCCAGTGCGAAACTGGTCTGCTCGATGGGCATTTTGCCGGCTTCGATGCGCGAGTAATCGAGGATGTCGTTGATCAGGTTGAGCAGGCTGTTGCCAGATTGCTCGATGACGTGAAGGTTGTGTTTTTGCTCCTCGTCCATGGGGGTGCCCTTGAGCATATCCACGGTGCCAATGATGCCGTTGAGGGGCGTGCGGATTTCGTGGCTCATGACGGCGAGGAATTCACTGCGGGCGCTCAAGGCCGCGTTCAGCTCCCGGGTGCGTTCATCGACCCGGCGTTCAAGGGCCTCGTTGGCTTCGCGTTGAATGCGGGCATTTTCGCTCTTCAGCACTGTCATCCGGTGGGCCAGGGCAAACGACAGTAGTACCGCTTCCAGAAAGGTGCCCAGTTGCATGGCATTTTCCAGTAGCCAGCCGCCTTCGAGAAGTTGAAAGGACTTCAGCACATAGAGCAGTGTGGCAACCGCAACCGCCAGAAACGCCAGCAGAAAATAGCGGGCGGGGCTGTAGCCCTGCAGGACAAGCCATACGGCAAGGCCGGCAGCTATCAGCGGCCAGGGGAAGACAATCGCGGTAGAAACCTGAATGGCCACATGGAAGTTCAGCAGTGTGAACGGGGACAGGACAATCAGGACCCAGGCCATCAGGGTGATGCCACGATGGATTTTCGGGGCGCGGCTCTTCAGATCCAGAAACAGTGTGGTGAAGAGTAATGAAAAGGCCAGGGTCAGCAGGTTCAGTATGGGCAGGGAATAATGGTTCCACAGGATGGCATCTGGCCACAGCCATTGGTAGCCAAGGCCTTCGCGGGTGAACAGGTTGAGCCCGAAGGTGCCCAGATAGAGAACGTACAGCAAGTAACTGCTGTCGCGGATCGAGAAAAACAGCAGCAAGTTGAACAGGCACATGGCGATGATGGCGCCGTAATAGAGCCCGTAAAAGATGGATAGCTGATTGTCCTGGTGGTTGAAGGCTGCAGGGGCACTGAGCGTGAGCGGCATTTCAATGACGTTGTCGCCCTGGGCGCGGAGCAGCAGGAAGCGTTTGCCGTTCTCTGGCAGGGTCAGCAGGGTGACCAGATGGTAGTGAGGGAACTCGCGCAGGCTGAAGGGCACGCGGTCCCCCAGTCGTTGGTGATCCAGCGAGTTGCCGTGTTCATCAAACAGATAAACGTCGAGATAATCGAGGTGGGGGCGGCCCATGCGCAGAAACCAGAACGGCAGTGGGGTCTGGTTTTCCAGTGACACCAGGAACCACTGAAAACCATGCTGAAATCCCAGTGACGGGTAATCCTTGTTGAGCTCGGTGCCCTGACCATTTTGCAGCGCCAGCAGTGCGGATTCCGGGGTGTAGCTGTGGCGGGGGTCTGCCAGCCAGCGCATGCCGTTGGCGACCTCGTAACGGTCCTGTTCCCCGTTGAGGATGACGGCGTGGCCCAATGATGTCAGCAGCAGTAATGGCACCAGCAGTGCCAGGCCCAGCAAGACGCGTCCCTTTGTCATTCCCGATCCTGTTATCGCTGTTATGTGGATCCCGAACAGGTTGTTTTTACAGAATTTACCGGATCTTCTGGAACTGTACGACCTATTACGTCTCGAAAACCATGACTGAACGAAAAAGGAGTCTCGAAATGAAAGTCATGATTCGTCGTGTGTTGATGCTGTCTTGTTCCATGCTGGTTGCCCAGGGTGCCTATGCAGCAGGGCCGTACATTGGTGGTAACTACAGCCAGATCCAGTATGACAACGAAGAGTTCGATTCCGATACGCTCAAGATTGATGCTGCGACCCTGAATGCCGGGTTTGAATTCACCGATTTTCTGGCACTGGAAGCCCGCGGTGGTGTAGGCGTTGATGAAGACAGCCAGGGTATCGTCGACTTTGAAATGGATCACCTCTACGGGGGTTACCTGAAACTGGGTGCACCCATTGGTGAAAACCTGCGCCCTTACATCATTGGTGGTTATACCAAGGTCAAAGGCAAGGTATCTGCCAACGGTGATATTGCTGGCGTGAATTATTCCTACAGCGACACCGAGACCTTTGAAGATGAATCCTACGGTGCAGGCCTGGATTTCAACTTTACTGACACCTTTGGTGCGAATCTGGAATACATGCGCTACGTCGATACCGATGAAGAAGAGATTTCCGGTATCAGTGTGGGTCTGCGCTCCGCCTTCTAATCCGGCGTTGAACCAACCCTCTTGCAAGAAAAGCCCCGCTCTGCGGGGCTTTCTTTTTTCTGCTTGCGTCAGTGTTCGGGGCGCGTGTCGCTCTGCAATGCTCGCTCCAGATTGGGTCGGAAGGCGGCAATGACGCCCAGATGCATCAATGTCCAGTAGTGCCCGCTGACAACGCGCTCTACCAGCAGGCTGCGCGGGGAAGGCTGGAATTTCATCATCTGTTCCAGTGAAGTACGTTTTACCTGTTTAAGAATGTCTGTGTGCAATTGGGAGCGGGCAAAGTCGAAGGGTTCCCGCGAAAAGGCACGCAGCAGGAGTTCGATCCAGGTGGCGTAGAAGTCGCCGCTTACGTCGCTGTCGTGTTTGCGGGCGCCCAGTCTCTGCAGCTGCTGATCCAGCGTCTCCCATTCTTCCTTTATGGCGCTGGTCACGATGTCGCGGAGCAGTTGCGCATCCTGTGAGGGCAGGCGTTTCACTGCGCCAAAGTCATACATCACGATGGTGCCGTCCGGGCGAAAGGCAAAATTGCCGGGGTGGGGGTCGCAGTGTACGGCGCGGAATTCAAAGATCTGCTGGCCAATGGCATCAAACAGGCGTTCGCCCAGCAGGTTGCGGGTGTCCTGGTCAAAGCCGTTGCGGTTGTTGACGTCGTCCAGCGCGGTGCCGTCTTCGCGGCTTAGAGTGAGTACTCGCTCGCTGGATAGTTCCCTGTATACGCGGGGGATCACCAGCCACGGCTGGTCTGCATGGCGTTGCCGAAACTCGTCAAGATTGGCGGCTTCCTGACAGTAGTCCAGTTCTTCATGCAGCTGGTTACGAATTTCCTGGAAAACACCGTCCAGGGCGGCTTCATCGACCTTCAACAAGCTGCCCAGGCGCAGAATGCGTCGCAGGTGTTTCATGTCCGAGTCGATGGATTCCTTGACGGCAGGGTACTGCACCTTGACCACCACCTCCTCACCCTCATGGGTGGTGGCGTGGTGGACCTGGCCAATGGAGGCAGCCGCAAAAGGCGTTTCTTCGAAGCGGGAGAAGAGGCTGTCGATCGTGTCTCCAAGCTCTTTTTCCAGCTGGCGACGGATCACATGGAATGGCATGGGGGCGGAGGCGTTTTGCAACACCTTGAGTTGTTCGCTGATCTCCCGGGGCAGGATGTCCTGCATCTGGGACGCGATCTGGCCCACTTTCATGACTGCCCCTTTCATCTCTCCCAAGGTAGCGGCCACTTCCTTGCCGATGTGCTGCATCAGCTTTTCCCGGTCTGCGGCCTTGGCAGCATCGGACTGAAACAGCCCTTTGACCTGATGCCCTGCTACACGTGTGGCAACCGAGGTGGTCATGCCGGCAAGGCGGAACAGCCGGCCGGTCGTGGAGGTGGGGCGTTTTTTACGGCGGGGCTGGTCAGCCATGGTCCCTCGCGTAAGCAGTAGCGTGTATTGTCGGAATTATGCTTCAACGGTAGACCGGCCATCACGGGCTGTACAGGGGGAAAAGGGGCCAGAAGGCGGTTATTCAGAGGTTCCCTGGGTGACTGGCAAGGTGCCAGGCAAAAGAAAGGGGCCAAAAAGGCCCCTAAAAGGAGAGTAACAACAGAAAGGAAACAGAATCAGCTACGTTTCTGTCCGGCAGAAACCAGATCGTTGAACAGTTTCTCGCCTTCTTCACGTGCGGTGGCAACAGCACCCAGGCCGGCCAGCACGAATTCGTTGGTTGCGTCGGCTTTCTCGCCACGCTCTTTCTTGCCTGCTTCGATCAGTTTCTCATACAGGGCCTGGCGCTTTTCCGGTGCGCTGTCGAGCAGTTCGCGGGCCGCTTGCAGGGCGCCACGACCGGCCAGCAGGGCTTTCGGTTTGCCTTCGGCATCTTCGCCGTAGGCGGCAGTGCCAGCTTCTACGTACTTGTTCAGCAGGTCTTCGGAGTTTTCTTCGGCCTTGTCATAGGCGCCCAGGCCAGCCAGATACAGCTTGTTGCCCAGGTCCTTGGCACGGTTTACCAGAGATTCGCTTTGTTCACGCAGATCTTTCAGCTCGCCCATGTGGTTAATTCCTTGCATTGTCCGGTGTAAAGAAAATTTGTTTGCAGTCAGAGTGTGGACTGCACGAGGATGAGATTAAGGCGAGCGCGCCCTGCCGAGCTGTCATTCTGTCTAACAATTATACACCGGGCTAATGGCGGGGAACTTTCAAGGTGTGATATCCATCAATGTCAGTACGCCAAGTCATACGTGGTCGTCATTTATTCGCATGCGTACACTGGCAAAAAAGACTGTACCGGTTTAGAGAGAACAGAATGATAGAAAAATTCATTGCCAAAGTGCCTGGCCGAATTTGGGCGGATGGGCGTCCGGCCAAGGCGCGTCAGTGGGAAGCGGAATTCAATGTGGCCTCCTGGGTGAGGGTGGCCGGTGCCGCAGGTCAGGTGCAGCTGGTGGTGCGCTACATCGACAGCAAGTCTGAAAAAGCGGTGTTGGTGGATACCGCTGAGGTCGGCGGAGAAGGCAGCGCATTGTTGTCGGGGTCCATTCGCCTGAAGCTGACAGCGGATGTGGAGCAGGTGCAGATCTCGCTGCGCCTGAGCGATCCAGGCATGACCCACGTTGTGGAAGAGCTGTTCATGCAGCGCCGCGGGGCCGCGCTGAAGAGCTCGGACAAGCTGATTTCCAATTATTGAGTGGTCGGTCGGCGCGCCGTCACCCCTGCTTGCGCGCCTTTTCCTCAAGGTGAGAAACCGTTGGGGCGGTCTTTCTGACTGCCCTTTTCTCCTGTGGTGCACTTTCCTGTGCGTCCTGTGTCTCTGCGTGGTTGACCAGGGATTCTGGCCAGCTATCAAAATCCAATCCGGTGACCCGGTTCAGATTGTCTAGCGCCTTTTCCGGTCGCAGTGTGTTCAGTTTCAGAATCTTGCTCATGGCACAGAGTCCCTGTGTTTGCCTGCAGGGATAAAAGCGAGAATTGTGCCAGTCTTGTGAAATAATTTTTATTCTTATATTTCAGCAAGTTAAAAATCTCGTTGTGCGATCGATCACATTATGCCGGCGAACCTCGGCAGCAAGTGACAATTTTGGTAACCCCGCATGGCGGGGCTGCCTCTTAATCCAGAAAGAAATCAGGGAGTAGCTGGTTGTCTTCCAGGGTGGGGTCCACCCGATAAGGGCTGAAATCGCTGACGCCGGTGTCACGGAGGATCTCTTCGTCGATGAAGAAGTGGCCGGAGGCCGCGGCGACGGGGCGCGTCAGGATGGCGTAGGCGGCATCGGCCATAATCGAGGGCTGACGGGCAGCCTGCACTGCCGGAACGCCGCCCAGCTGGTTTTGTACTGCCGCGGTGTTGATGACGGTCTTTGGCCACAGGGCGTTGACGGCCACCTTGTTCTTGTACTCGTCTGCCATGCCCAGTACACACAGGCTCATGCCGTACTTGGCCATGGTGTAAGCCACATGCCGGCCGAACCAATGCGGCGCCATGTTGAGCGGTGGCGCCAGATTCAGGATGTGTGGGTTGTCGGATTGCCTGAGATGCGGCAGGCAAAGTTTGCTGGCCATGAAAGTGCCGCGGCTGTTGATTTGATGCATCAGGTCATAGGACTTCATGCTGGTGGCTTCTGTGCCTGTGAGGGCGATGGCGCTGGCATTGTTGACCAGAATGTCGATGCCGCCAAAGGTCTCCACGGTCTGGTCAATCGCCGCTTTGAGCTGTTCTTCGTGGCGGATGTCGCCTACGCAGACCAGTGGGGTGCCGCCGGCGTCGCGGACTTCTTCGGCCGCGGTGTAAATGGTGCCTGGCAGTTTGGGGTGGGGTTCTGTGGTTTTGGCAAACAGGGCGATGTTGGCGCCGTCTGCGGCCGCCTTGAGTGCGATTGCCTTGCCGATGCCACGGCTGGCGCCGGTGATAAACAGGGTTTTGCCTTTCAGGGATGGGTTCATGGTCCTCTCCGGAGGGTGGCTGTTGCGATGACAACCTAGCAAGCGCTTGGTTAAATCGCAATGACGTTGGCTGCAGGGCGGGTCAACAAGTGTCCCTCGGTCACTTGTCAGCATGGGTTGGGCAGGATAAGGTTCTTTTTTCGGTCATTTGGGGCCATGGAAGGTCAGAGCTGAGTAATAACCATGACAATTCTGAAAATGGACCCGGCGGAGTACTCCGTCTCCGCTGAATATCTGTCGCTGATGCTGGACGTACTGGCGCGCCGTGGTGTGGATACCGAGCAGGTGCTGGCGGGCACGAATATTGAGTCAGGGTGCTGGCGTGACCCGAAGGCTCGTATTACTGCCCAGGATTTCGAGCGAGTGGCGTTGCGTGCCGTCAACATTACGCAAGAGCCCTGGCTCGGTTGGGAGCTTGGTGCGTCAATGACGCTCTCTTCCCATGGTTTTCTGGGGTATGCGGCGATGAGCAGTGCCACCCTCGGTGAGGCGCTGGAATTGGCCGTGAAGTATTTTCGCACCCGCAGCACCATGGTGCAGCTGGAGACTTTTCAGGATGGTGATATGGCCGTCCTGCAAGTCAATGAGCTGTTGGCGCTGGGGGAGCTGGCTCCCATGACCATGGAAAGCCTGTTCTCCAGTTTCCATTTCATGGGGCAGAAGTTGTTGCCAGGCATGGATGTGATTGGCGAGCTACGGTTTTCCTACCCCGAGCCTGCCTATTTTGAGCGTATGCGCCCGCTGATGCCGGTGCCGGTCTATTTCGATTGCGCTTACAACCAGATGCGGTTCCCGGTAGAGCGGCTGGATTACACGCTGCACTTCGCGGACCCCCGTCTGGCTCGCATGGCGGCGGACCAGTGCGAGCAGGAAATGGCCTCGATCAAGGCCCCTCCTGCACTGCTGGGACAGGTGCGCCGTATTATTCTGGCGGGCGGCGGGCGTTTTCCCGGTGTGGAAGAAGTGGCCAGCGAGCTGCATATGTCGTCGCGAACGCTGAAGCGCAAGTTGCAGCAGCTGGGGACCAGTTATCAGGAAATTCTCGATGGCCTGCGCAAAGGGTTGGCGGTGGAGTTCCTCACCCAGTCTGACCGCACGGTGGACGAGATAGCCATGTCTCTTGGTTACTCGGATGCCTCCAATTTTGCTCGTGCCTTTCGTCGCTGGACCCAGCGCAGCCCGTCCGATTATCGTCAGTAACCCAAAATATTGCCCTGCACGACGGGTGCAGGACTGAATCTGTCTGGAGTCACTCATGGCAACGCTTCACCCCCGCCTGGCGGCGGATACCCGTGCTCTGGGAGAAACCGAGCTGTGCTGGCTGCGCTGGATGAACGATCAGCGTTTTGCCTGGCTGATTGTGGTGCCCAAGCGTGACGGTCTGCGTGAATGGCATCATTTGCCAGCAGACGAGCAGGTCGCCTTGCTGCAGCAGGTGAATACGTTGGCGATGGAGCTGGAGAACATCACCGGTGCCGACAAAATCAATATCGGGGCGTTGGGCAATATGGTTCCGCAGCTCCATATTCACATTATCGCCCGGTTTGAGGGGGACCCCTGTTGGCCAGGGCCTGTCTGGGGACAGGGGGCCCCTGAGCCTTGGGGAGAGGGCGAGAGTCCGGCCTGGCTGGATGCGTTGGGCGGTCGAGTCTGACCATGGGATTGGAGCCGGTGGCAATACAGTGCCCCTGTTGTTGGGAGCAGATTGAGATTTTGGTGGATACCTCTGTGCCCGAACAGGAATATGTTGAAGACTGTCAGGTTTGCTGTCGGCCCATGGTGTTGACGGTAACGTTGTCAGAAGGGGGCGAGCGGCCCGACGTCTGTGTTCGGCCGGAAAATGACTAGGGAAGGGCGTGGGGAATGTTGCTGATTGGGATTTTTATTGCACTGGTCTTTGCCTACGGATTGGTATCGAAACGACTTGAGGGCGGTTACCTGACGGCCCCAATGCTGTTCACTCTGGCTGGCATGCTTGTCGCGTTTCTGTTGACTCCGGGGTTGGCGATGGAATCAGGGGGGCAGGCGTTTCTGACTGTGGCTGAGCTGACGTTGGTGCTGCTGTTGTTCACGGATGCCAGTCACACCAATTTACGGGAGCTCCGCCGCGATGGAATGCTGTCGGTGCGATTGTTGACGACTGGCATGCTGCTCACCATTGTGCTCGGCGGGATGTTTGCCTGGTGGCTGTTTCCTTCGCTGGGGCTTTGGTATGCGGCGATTGTAGGCGCCATTCTGGCTCCCACGGATGCGGGCCTCGGGCAGGTGATCGTGAACAGTCCTGCGGTGCCGGAAAGAGTGCGCGAGTCCCTCAATGTGGAGGCAGGACTGAATGATGGGTTAAGTGTTCCTTTCCTGTTGTTTTTTATTGCCCTGACGGGAATGCAGGGCTTTGAGGCCAGTGGAATGTTGCTCGAATACATTGTCGAGCAATTGGGCTATGGCGCGGTCATTGGTCTTCTGGTTGGCGGGATTGGAGGGCTGCTGCTGGCGAGCTTTTCGCGCCTTGGCTGGCTGGCGGAAGATGGCGAGCAAATGGCGATCCTGTCGCTGCCGATCATGGCGCTGTTGTTGTCCGAAATGGTTGAAGCCAGCATGTTTATTGCGGCGTTTGTCGCCGGTCTGGCGTTGCAGTGGCGTTTTCGTCCGGCCAGCCGGGAGGACCGTTTTTACGGGCTGCTGGGTGGGTGGCTAAGCCATTCCGTGTTTTTCCTGTTTGGCCTGATCGCGTTAACAGCCCTCCAGAGTCTGGAGTGGCGATATGTGGTCTATGGCTTGTTGAGCCTGACCCTGATTCGCATAGGGCCGGTGTTGCTGGCGCTGGCCGGCACGGCGTTAACTATGCGGCAGCGCTTGTTCATGGGTTGGTTTGGCCCCAGGGGGCTGGCGTCTATTGTGTTGGGGCTGGTTTTTCTGGAGCAGCACGGGCAGGGCGAAGGGGTTGAGCTTGTCAGTCAGCTGGTGGTGGTGACGGTATGGCTGAGTGTGATGCTTCACGGTGCAAGCGCAAGTTCTGGCATTCGCTGGTTGAATCGTGGCTAGCCAGGGCTACCGGTCATGGTGGCCCAACGAGCGGTCTGGGCAGATTACATCCCTGACCCGCCGTTTGAGTTCGCTGATGTCGGGGAAGCTGCGCTCCCAGATGCGCTGTTCATCTGCGTCTATCCAGAATGCGCCTCCGGTGCCGGGCTGAAGTGTGACTTCGTCCAGTTCATCCGCGAAGGTGCCCAGCAGTTCCTGCGCATACCATGCACTACGCAGCAGCCAGTTGCACTGGCTGCAGTAGTGGATCACCACACGGTGGGTCATCAGGGAGTGTCGTTCCCGGCCAGGAAGGCCTGCATTTCAGGATCGTTCAGCATGCGGGTAATTGCGCCGCTGAGGATGGCGTTTACCATCTCGCCGTTGCGTTTTGCCGTGGGCGTAAGGGGCAGGTCATGCTTGACGCTGCTGCGGTAAGTGCCGGTATGGGTGATCTCGTCACGGCTGGCGACGCCTTCAAGGGTCAGGGTCAGGGTGACGCTGTTCACCACAGAGCCTTCTTCCGGTACGTAGTCCAGCTGCTCAAGGCGCACTTCCAGTCGCGTCGCGTCGTCATCGGGGTTGAAGGCGTTAAAGCCCTGGGTTTGTAGTCCTTGTCGAACGGCTTCTTCCACGGCGGTTTTAACGTCATTGGCCGGTTGCACCAGCGAGGTTTCTTTGTAGACGCCACCGCGGGTGCCGAAGGCGAGTTGATCACGGGAATCCACGGCATACACCAGTACTGGCTTGTTCTGGCCGATGTTGGCGGCTTCCACATCCGCCACAGGTTGCACGTCAATGGACTGCGGGCTCAAGGCGCAGCCGGCAAAGGCGGCACTGAGGGTAAGAAGCAAGACGGCTCTAAGCATGGTGTCTCCTTGTCGGGGCCGGTGATTCAGAAAGTGCGGTTCAGGGATTCCTGGGCCAGAGTGGTGAGCGACTCCTTGTAAGGGGAGGCCGGCACCTCGGCAATGGCGTCCAGGGCAAGGCGAGTATGTTCTGCGGCCTTGTCCACTGTATATTGCAGACCGCCACTGGCCCGAACAGTTTCCACAATCTCCTCCAGGTGATCGAGTCCGCCGCTGCGAATGGCATCCTTGATCAGGGCTGCCTGGCTATTGGAGCCGTTGGCAATGGTATAGATCAGCGGCAAGGTGGGCTTGCCCTCGGCCAGATCGTCCCCCACGTTTTTGCCCAGCTCGCTGGCATCCCCTTGATAGTCCAGCACGTCGTCAATCAACTGGAAGGCAATGCCGAGATGGCGGCCATAGGTTGCAAATGCCTCGGTAAAGTCAGTGTTGTCGTCGGCGGCCAGCACGGCGCCGGTTTCGGCTGCAGATTCGAACATCTTGGCGGTCTTGTGGTGAATGACCCGCATGTAGTTCTGCTCGGTGGTGTTGGGGTCGCGCACGTTGATCAGCTGCAGGACTTCACCTTCAGAGATGGTGTTGGTGCTCAGAGAGAAGATGTCCAGCAGACGAGGATGGCGCAGGGCGACCATCAGTTGCAGGGCGCGCGAAATCAGGAAATCGCCCACCAGCACGCTGGCGGCGTTGCCCCAGACGGCGTTGACGGTGGGGCGGCCTCGGCGCAGGTTGGACTCATCCACCACATCGTCGTGGAGCAGGGTGGCGGTATGCAGGAACTCGATGATGGCTGCCACGTCCACATGCCGGTCACCGCGGTAGCCGCCGGCGCGGGCGCAGAGGATGGCAACCAGCGGACGCAAGCGCTTGCCGCCAGACTGGACAATATAGTCGCCGACTTCGCGGATCAGGGGGACGCCGGAGTCCAGATGGTGAGTGATAAAGGTGTCTACAGCGGCAAAATCCTGTTCGACCGCGGCATAAATAGCCTTGAAATCCATGTACTTGAGTCCGGGCGAGTGATGGTGGCGCAACAGCGGGCAATGCTAACAGCGAGGGGCCGCCAGTCAATGAATTCCGCCTTATTGTCACTGTTGGGTGTCAAGCTGGCGTGACCAAAGGAAGGATCAGGGGGGCGGGGCGTCAGTTAACGGGGTTTGGGCGTTGCATGAGGGGGCGGTTTGCCGTAAACTTCGCGGCCCGATTTAACCCTCTGCCTGGCCCGCAAGTGGTGATCGCCCGAACAGGGTGTTGTTGCCCGCCTGAGTGGAGTCGTGCTGGAGCACAAACGATGTACGCAGTAATCAAAACCGGTGGCAAGCAGTATCGCGTTGAAGAAGGCGATGTTGTTCGCATCGAGAAAATTGAAGTGGCAACTGGCGAATCCGTGGATTTCGACCAGGTGCTGCTGGTTGCTAACGGCGACGACGTAAAAGTCGGTCAGCCGGTTGTGGATGGTGCCAAGGTTACTGCCGAGGTGCTGGAGCAGGGTCGTCACAAGAAAGTGAAGATCATCAAGTTCCGTCGTCGCAAGCACCACCGCAAGCAGCAGGGTCACCGTCAGTGGTACACTGCGGTGAAAATCACCGGGATCCAGGGCTGATCCTTAGACACACATTCAAGAGGATTTAGATCATGGCGCATAAAAAAGCCGGTGGTAGTACTCGTAACGGTCGCGATTCGCAGAGTAAGCGCCTTGGCGTTAAGCGTTTCGGCGGCCAGCTGGTAAATGCAGGCGAAATTATTGTTCGTCAGCGTGGCACCAAGTTTCACGCTGGTGTGAATGCCGGCATGGGTAAAGACCACACCATCTTTGCCACTGAAACAGGTCGTGTAAAGTTCGAGGTTAAAGGCCCGCTGAGCCGCCAGTACGTGGTGATCGAGCCTGTGGCCTGATCCTGACGGATCAGAAAAAACCCCGCGAGGCTTCGCCCGCGGGGTTTTTTTGTATTTGCGGCCGGGGCTTTGTCCGGCCGTATCTGTCCCCAAAATGAATGCATTGCCGTAGAATGGCACCGTTCTGAAAGAGAGTCTGTTCCCATGCAATTTGTCGACGAAGCCACTATTGAAGTCCATGCCGGAAAGGGCGGTGATGGCTGCCTGAGTTTCCGACGCGAAAAGTATGTGGAGTTTGGCGGCCCGGATGGCGGTGATGGCGGTGCTGGCGGCAGCGTGTATTTTCAGGCCGACAGCAATCTCAATACCCTGGTGGATTACCGTTACGAACGCATTTTCAAGGCGCGAAATGGTGAGCCCGGCAAGGGGCGGCAGATGACCGGAAAATCCGCGGATGACGTGACGCTGTTGGTGCCGGTCGGCACCACCGTGATCGATGTGGATACCGATGAAGTGCTGGCCGACCTGACCGACCCGCAAAAGCCGGTGATGATCGCCAGCGCAGGGCGTGGCGGTCTGGGCAACATCCATTTCAAGAGCAGTACCAATCAGGCTCCCCGCAAGACCACCAAGGGCAAGCCGGGGGAATCCCGTCGCTTGCGCCTGGAGCTCAAGGTGCTGGCGGATGTTGGCTTGCTGGGGATGCCCAACGCGGGCAAGAGCACTCTGATTCGGTCCATTTCTGCCGCCAAGCCCAAGGTGGCGGACTATCCCTTCACCACGCTGGTGCCGAATCTGGGTGTCGTCAAGGCGGACCGTCATCGCAGCTTTGTGGTGGCAGACATTCCGGGGCTTATCGAAGGGGCGGCAGAAGGGGCCGGGTTGGGGATTCGTTTCCTCAAGCATCTGGCGCGAACCCGTTTGTTGCTGCATGTGGTGGATATTGCGCCCATGGATGGCGGTGATCCGGCAGACCATATTGATGCCATCGCGGATGAGCTGGATCAGTTCTCGCCGGCGCTGGCGGAGCAGGAACGCTGGCTGGTGTTTAACAAGATTGATTTGCTGGCGGATGACGAAGCTCAAGCCAAAATCGATGCCATTGTGGAGGAGCTGGGCTGGCAGGGGCCGGTTTACGGCATTTCTGCGGCGGCAGGCGTGGGTTGCGAAGAGCTGGTTTATGCCCTGATGAATGCCATTGAAGATCGTCGTCGCCTGGAGCAGGAAGATCCTGAGTATGCTGCGGCTCAGCAGGATCTTCGTCATCGCCTGGAAGAAGAGGCTCGTGAAAAGGTGCAGGAGCTCAAGGCGGAAGCGCGGCGCGCCCGGGACAATGACCGGGATGACGACGATGATGACGATCACGACGTGGAAATCATCTACGAGCCGTAATGTAGGGCGGAAATGGGCGAGCGCCCATCTCCGTCGTTACCGCTTGGCTGGCGGAGATTGGCTGGCGCCAATTTCCGCCCTACGGAACTTGTAAGGAGCGAAGGTGGCAGATCGCCAGCGTTGGGTTATCAAGATCGGCAGTGCCCTGTTGACCAATGATGGCAAAGGGCTCGATGTGGCGCTGATGCAATCCTGGGTGGATCGCATGGTAATGCTGCGTCAGCGCGGTATTGAGGTGGTGATTGTTTCCTCTGGCGCAGTGGCCGAGGGGATGACCCGTCTTGGCTGGGGGAGGCGCCCGGATTCCGTGCACGAGCTGCAGGCGGCCGCTGCTGTCGGGCAGATGGGGCTGGTGCAAGCCTGGGAGTCCTGTTTTCAGCGGCATAATCTGCACACCGCCCAGGTGCTGCTGACCCACGATGATCTTTCTGATCGCAAACGCTACCTGAATGGCCGTTCCACGTTGCTAACCCTGCTGGGGTTTGGTGTGGTGCCGGTGGTGAATGAAAACGACACCGTGGTGACCGACGAAATCCGTTTCGGTGACAACGACACGCTGGCTGCCCTGGTGGCGAACCTGGTGGAGGCGGATCGTCTGGTGATCCTGACCGACCAGGAGGGGCTGTTCGATGCTGATCCGCGTAGCAACCCCGATGCGGGTCTGATTCGGGAGGCGCAGGCGTCGGACCCGGCCATTGAGCGAGTGGCGGGTGGCGGTGGTCTGCTGGGGCGTGGTGGCATGGCGACGAAAGTCCGTGCTGCCAAACTGGCGGCCCGTTCCGGGGCGTTTACCACGATTGCCTCGGGTCGCAGCCCGGAGGTGTTGGTTGAGTTGGCAGAGGGGCTGGGGCCTGGCACCACCTTGTTGCCGGACACTTCCCCGATGAATGCCCGCAAGCAGTGGCTGGCCGGGCATCTGCAGATGCGCGGTCGGCTGGTGCTGGATGCGGGTGCGGTCAGGCGTGTTCGTGAGGGGGGCTCAAGTTTGCTGCCGGTGGGGGTGGTTGATGTGTTTGGCCAGTTCTCCCGTGGCGAGATGGTGGCCTGCGAGACCGAGCAGGGTGAGCGGATTGCCTGCGGTCTGGTGAATTACGATGCGGCAGATGCGCGTCGGATCTGTCGCAAGAAGAGTGCGGAGATCGCGGATGTGCTGGGTTACATGAACGAAGAAGAATTGATCCACCGGGACAATATGGTGGTGTTTGAGTAGCGCTCACACGCTTTCGCGCAACACGCTTGCACGCTAAAAGCGGGTCTCTGCGTGCGGTCGAAGGTTGGCGTGTTGCGTGAAGGCGATTGGCGGACATAAAAAAACCGGCGCGAGGCCGGTTTTTTTATGTCCAACGTGAACACGTTCGATCAGGCAGCCATGGCCTTGATCTTGGTGTTCAGGCGGCTCTTGTGGCGAGCGGCCTTGTTGGGGTGAAACTTGCCCTTGCGGGTGGCTTTGTCCAGCACGGATACCGCTTGGGTGTAAGCTTCCTGGGCGGCACCTTGGTCGCCGGACGCAATAGCCGCGTTCACCTTTTTCAGGTATGTGCGCACCATGGAGCGCATCGCTGCGTTGTGCTGACGGCGCTTTTCCGCCTGACGCGCACGCTTGCGTGCTTGCGGTGAATTAGCCAAGGTCCTGCTCCTATCTTGAATTCTGAGGTCGAAATTGGGTTTATGACACAGGCCGCAGGGCGGCCGGCACACGTTGTCGCGATCAGGTTGTGATCAAAAAACAGGCGTGCCACGGTCTAAAGACGCGCAACTATGCCGATCATGAGGGGCATTGTCAATGGGAAAAGGGCGCTGAAATGATCACTGGTAGCGGTTCGTGTGGCCTTTCGCTAACCTTGCCCGGTTCCGCCCGGATGAGGGGCGTTGTGGGCTGCCCGGGTGGCGCCCGGGCATTGGAGACCCCATGACAGACAGCACGCAGACCCCACCCAAAAAAGCCGGCTTGCTGGCCTCCACCCTGGTGGTGTCGAGCATGACCATGCTTTCGCGGGTGCTGGGGTTGATCCGTGACGTGGTGATCGCCCGCATGCTGGGGGCGTCCGCCGGGGCGGATGCCTTTTTTGTTGCCCTTAAAATTCCCAATCTCCTGCGTCGCTTGTTTGCTGAAGGGGCGTTTAACCAGGCCTTTGTGCCGGTGCTTAGCGAATACCGCAACAAGGGCAGCATGGCGGCCACCAAACTGCTGGTGGACCGGGTTGCCGGGACACTGGGTGGCACCCTGATGCTGGTGACGTTGCTGGGGGTGCTGGGCGCGCCCTTGATCATCTGGGTGTTCGCGCCCGGGTTTGGTGATGAGCCGCACAAGCGGGCGCTGGCAGTGGAAATGCTGCGTCTGACCTTCCCTTATCTCTTTTTTATCGCCCTGACGGCTTTCGCGGGCGGCATCCTTAACAGTTGGAACCGGTTTGCAGTGCCGGCGTTTACCCCGGTGCTGCTCAATCTGAGCCTGATTGCGTGTGCCTTGTTTCTGGCGCCGCACTTTGCCGAGGACCGGATGGCGGTGGCGCTGGCGTGGGGGGTGTTGATCGCCGGTGCGGCCCAGCTGCTGTTTCAGTTGCCTTTTCTCGCGCGTCTGAATCTCATGCCGGTGCCGCGTATGGGGTGGCAGGACCCGGGAGTGCGCAAGATCATGGGGTTGATGGCGCCGGCGTTGTTCGGTGCGTCGGTCTACCAGCTGAATTCGTTGGTCAATACGGTGCTGGCCTCCCTGCTGGAGACCGGGTCGGTGACCTGGCTGTATTACACCGATCGCTTGATTGAGCTGCCACTGGGTATTTTTGCGGTCGCCATCGGGACGGTGATTCTGCCGAGTCTGTCCCGGCAACATGCCCAGGCAGATCCGCAGGCGTTTTCCCGCATGCTGGATTGGGCGATTCGCCTGGTGCTGTTGATTGGTCTTCCGGCGGCGCTGGCATTGGCGGTGCTGGCAGAGCCCTTGCTGTCCACCTTGTTCCAGTATGGTGAGTTTACCGCGCTCGATGTGGCGAAAACGGCTGAATCCCTGCGCGCCTACAGCTTCGGATTGCTGGCGGCCATGCTGATCAAGGTGCTGGCGCCGGGGTATTACGCGCGCCAGGACACCAAGACTCCGGTGAAAATCGGGGTGGTGTCCATGCTGGCAAATATGCTGTTTGGTGCTCTGCTGGTGTGGGAATTCCGTCATGTGGGCCTGGCCACGGCCATGGCGCTTTCTGCCTGGCTGAATGCCGGGCTGCTATATATCGGGCTGCGCCGCAGCGGCGTCTACCAGCCTTTGCCAGGTTGGACGGGGCACGGGCTGCGCATGCTGGTGGCCGGGGGCGCCATGGCAGCAGGAACCGGGTGGCTGGCGCAGCAAACCCAGGTATGGACCGAGGCCGGCGCAATGCTGCGCGTTGGTTGGTTGAGCCTGATCGTAGTGGCGGGCCTGGGGACCTATGGTCTTTGTTTGCTGGTGTTGGGGCTGAGGGTGCGACATTTGCGCCGCTAGCCAGGACCTACAACCGTCGTGCAGCCCGGCAGCGTTCCTGTATAATCTGGCGTCTTTCGAGACGAGGGTGTGATGCGACTGATTCGCGGCATTCACAATCTGCGCGAGACGCATCGTGGCTGTGTGGCCACCATCGGCAATTTTGATGGGGTGCATCTGGGCCATCAGCGCATTCTGGATCAGGTGATCACGGAAGCCCGTCGCCGTGGGTTGAAATCCACGGTGATGCTGTTCGAGCCTCAGCCCCAGGAATTTTTTGCGCCGGATCAGGCGCCGCCCCGGTTGATGTCGCTGCGCGACAAGTTGATCGCCTTGCGAGAGGCCGGGGTAGATCAGGTGTTGTGTGTGCGTTTCAATGCGCGCTTCCGGGCGCTTACCGCCGAGGCCTTTGTCAAAGGCCTGTTGGTCGATGGCTTGGGTGTGGACTATCTGGTGGTGGGCGATGACTTCCGTTTCGGTTGCGGCCGTGATGGCGATTTCGCCTATTTAAGGCAGGCCGGTGAGCGTTTCGGTTTTTCGGTGACGGACACGGCCACCTGTGAAGTGGACGGTGAGCGGGTGTCCAGCACCCGGATCCGGGCGGCCCTGAGTGCCGGGGCGTTTGATCTGGCCGCGCAGTTACTGGGCCGGCCCTTCGCTATCAGCGGTCGGGTGCGTCACGGTGACAAGATCGGTCGCACCCTGAATTTGCCCACGGTGAACCTGGCCCTGAAACGATTGCAGTCTCCCCTGAATGGTGTGTTCGCTGTCAGCGTAAGTGGTGCGGGCCTGACGGATCAGCCGGGGGCCGCCAATATGGGCACCCGGCCCACCGTGAATGGGACCGAGAACCGCCTGGAAGTGCACCTGCTGGATTTTTGTGAAGAGGACGACGGTGCCGGTTTTGGCAAGGACGGCCTGTACGGCAAGCACCTGACGGTAGCGTTCCGCCATTATGTGCGGGCGGAAGAAAAATTTGCGGACCTGGACCAGCTCAAGACTGCTATCTGGCAGGATGTGGAAGCGGTCCGAGACTACTTTGAAAAGACGGGAATATGACGGACTACAAGGCAACGCTTAACCTTCCCCATACCGACTTCCCCATGAAGGCCGGTTTGTCCCAGCGTGAGCCCGCGCGGCTGAAAGAGTGGCAGGAGAAAGCGCTCTATCAGAAGATTCGCGAGGCTTTTGCCGGTCGTCCCAAGTTTATTCTTCATGATGGTCCTCCCTACGCCAATGGCAATATTCATATTGGCCATGCGGTAAACAAGATCCTCAAGGACATGATCGTCAAGTCGCGCACCCTGGCGGGTTTTGATGCCCCCTATGTGCCCGGCTGGGATTGCCATGGCCTGCCCATCGAATTGATGGTGGAAAAGAAAGTCGGCAAGGCTGGCCACAAGGTCGACGCCCGCACCTTCCGGCAAAAGTGCCGTGAATACGCCAGCAAGCAGGTGGAAGGTCAGAAGGCCGACTTCAAGCGCCTGGGTGTGTTCGGTGATTGGGACAATCCCTACCTGACCATGGATTACGGCTTCGAGGCCAATATCATCCGTGGCCTCGGCAAGATCGTGGACAACGGTCATCTGCAGCAGGGCTTCAAACCGGTGCACTGGTGCCTGGATTGCGGCTCTGCCCTGGCCGAAGCGGAAGTGGAATATTACGACAAGGTGTCTTTTGCCATTGATGTGGCATTCCCGGTGGTGGACGGTGCGGATTTCACCGCGCGCAGCGCCATCGAGGCGAAGGCGCCACGCCTGGTGATCTGGACCACCACGCCCTGGACCTTGCCGGCCAACCGCGCGGTGGCGGTACACCCGGAGCTGGAGTATGTGCTGCTGACCGCCACGCAGGATGGTGAGGCCGGTGAATGGCTGGTGGCCGAGGCGCTGGCGGATGATCTGGTGGAAAAATGGGGGCTGGAGAATGTGTCCCGCTCCGCGTCTGTCGTGGGCGCCAAGCTGGAAGGCTTGTCCCTGCAGCATCCGTTCCTGGCGTATCAGGTGCCGGTGATTCTCGGCGAGCATGTTACCACCGATGCCGGTACCGGCCTGGTGCACACGGCCCCGGGCCACGGTGCCGATGACTTTGTGGTCGGACAGAAATACGACCTGGATCCAGTCAGCCCGGTACTGGATAACGGCAAGTTCCGTGACGACCTTGAGGTGGTCGGTGGCCTGCACGTGAGCAAGGCTAACGAGCCGGTGATTGAGGCCCTGAAAGAAAGCGGTGCGCTGGTGAAGTTCGCCAAGCTGGAACACAGCTACCCGCACTGCTGGCGCCACAAGACCCCGCTGATTTTCCGCGCCACCGCGCAGTGGTTCGTGTCCATGGACAAGAATAGCCTGCTCCAGCGTGCCCAGCAGGAAGTAGAAAAAGTTCAGTGGCTGCCCGAGTGGGGCAAGGCTCGCATCGACGGCATGCTCAGCGACCGCCCGGATTGGTGTATCTCCCGGCAGCGTACCTGGGGCGTGCCCATTGCGCTGTTCGTGAACAAGGAAACCTCCGAGCTGCACCCCGATACCCCGGCGTTGATCGAGCAGGTGGCGCAGCGTGTCGAAAAAGAGGGCATTGATGCCTGGTTCGATCTGGATCCGGCCGAGCTGCTCGGCGACGAGGCGGACCAGTACAGCAAGGTCACCGATACCCTGGACGTGTGGTTCGATTCCGGCGTGACCCACTACTGTGTGCTGGATCAGCGTGAACAGCTGCGAGCCCCGGCGGATCTGTACCTGGAGGGCTCTGACCAGCACCGTGGCTGGTTCCAGTCCTCCTTGCTGACCAGCTTGGCTATCCGCGATGCGGCGCCCTACGAGACGGTGCTGACCCATGGCTTCACCGTGGATGAGCAGGGCCGCAAGATGTCCAAGTCCATCGGCAACGTGATCGCTCCGCAGGAAGTGTGGAACGATTTGGGCGCCGACATCCTGCGTCTTTGGGTGGCGGCCACCGACTACCGTGGCGAGATGTCGGTGTCCAAGGACATTCTCAAGCAGATGGGCGACAGCTATCGCCGTATCCGCAATACCAGCCGCTTCCTGCTCTCCAATTTGAGTGGTTTTGATCCTGCGGTGGATGCATTGCAACCGGAGCAGATGCTGGCACTGGATCGCTACATTGTGGATCGTGCCCTGCAGTTGCAGGACGAGATCAAGGGGCTGTACGACGGTTATCACTTCCACCAGATCTACCAGCGCCTGCATCACTTCTGTGCGTTGGATCTGGGTGGCTTTTATCTGGATATCATCAAGGATCGCCAGTACACCACCCAGGCAGATTCTGTGGCACGGCGCTCTTGCCAGACGGCCCTGTACCATATTGCCCAGGCGCTGGTGCGATGGATGGCGCCGATTCTCAGTTTCACCGCTGAGGAAATTTACGAAAACCTGCCCGGAGAGCGGCTCGATTCCGTGTTCCTGGCCGAATGGTATGACGGCCTGTTTGCCCTTGAGGGCGACGCCATGGGGCGTGAGTTCTGGCAGCAGGTGCAAGACGTGAAACAGGGCGTTAACAAGGCCATTGAAGGGGCGCGCCGCGACAAGGTGATCAAGGGTGGGCTCAGTGCGGAAGTGACCCTGTTCGTGGAGGCCGACAAGCAGGCGTTGCTGGAAAAACTGGGTGACGAGTTGCGTTTCGTGACAATCACCTCTGCGGCGACTCTCAAGCCGTTGTCTCAGGCTCCGGCCGGGCTGGATGACAGTGTGCCCGGGCTGAAAGTGGAAGTGGTCGCGTCGGCCCATACCAAGTGCGTGCGGTGCTGGCATCACCAGCCTGATGTGGGTAGTCATGCGGGCCATGAAGCGCTGTGTGGCCGCTGTGTCACCAATGTGGACGGTGACGGCGAAGTGCGGCATTACGCCTAAACGCTCTGTAAGGCGGAAAGGGGTGTCAGCCCCTCTCCGCCATTACAGTGCCCTGCGAATGAACCCGGTAGAAAACAAATGACCTCATCGAAGATTCCCGGCCAGTTGGTGTGGCTATGGCTCAGCGCGGTGGTGATCGTGCTGGATCAGATCACCAAGCATATGATTGTGGATCGTTTTTCCCTGTATGAGCGACTGGACGTGTTCCCGCACTTCAATCTGACGCTGGCCTACAACAGTGGCGCGGCGTTCAGCTTTCTGGCGGATGCCGGTGGCTGGCAGCGCTGGTTCTTCACGGCCATCGCGGTGGGGGCCTCGGTCATGATCCTGATCTGGCTGGCGAGGTTGACCAGGGCGGAAACCCTGCAGGGTGTCGCGCTTTCACTGATTCTTGGCGGTGCGCTGGGTAACTTCTACGACCGCCTGGTGCTGGGACATGTGGTGGATTTCCTGGACTTCTACTGGGGCGATTACCACTTCCCTGCCTTTAATATTGCTGACACGGCCATCACCATTGGTGCTGGCCTGATTTTGCTGGACATGCTGCTGGGAGCGAAAAAGCGCCATGACTGAGATTCTTCGCGCTGGCCCGGAAACCCGGGTCACCCTGCACTTTGCGGTGCGCCTGATGGATGGCACGGAAATGGACTCCACCTTCGGCGGTGAGCCGGCGGCCTTCGTGTGGGGCGATGAGTCCTTGCTGCCCGGCTTTGAGAACTCCATTCGCGGTCTCAAGGCTGGCGACAAGCGCAGCGTATTCCTGGAGGCGAAAAAAGCCTTCGGTGAGTACAACGAGGAAAACGTACAGCATTTCACGCGTGAGACCTTCATTCAGTACGACACCCTGGAGTCGGGCATGGTGCTGAGCTTTGCCGATGCGGCTGGCGGTGAGTTGCCGGGCGTGATCAGCCGGGTGGAGGATGACTGGGTCTATGTGGATTTCAACCACCCCTTGGCAGGCCGCGACCTGACCTTTGAGGTGGAAATCATCGCGGTGGAACGCTATGCCCCGGAGCAGCCGGTGACATTGAATTGATGCCTCTCACGAACCGTGAATGTGTCAGGATTAACCGTTAGACTCGTAGCATCAGCCTTTTGCTGTTAACTCTTCACTGTTAACTGTTCACTGCCTTATGGAAATTCGTCTCGCCAACCCCCGTGGCTTCTGTGCCGGGGTGGATCGCGCCATCGACATCGTCAACCGGGCTCTGGAAGTGTTCGGCCCGCCCATCTATGTGCGCCACGAGGTCGTTCACAACCGCTATGTGGTGGAAGATCTGCGTCAGCGTGGAGCGGTATTTGTGGAGGAGCTCCATGAAGTGCCGGATGATGCCATTGTGATCTTTAGCGCCCATGGTGTTTCCAAGGCGGTGCAGCAGGAGGCGCAGCGGCGTGACCTCAAGGTGTTCGATGCCACCTGTCCGCTGGTCACCAAAGTGCATATGGAGGTGATCCGCTACGCGCGCGAAGGCCGTGAAAGCATTCTGATCGGCCATGAAGGGCACCCTGAGGTGGAAGGCACCATGGGGCAGTACGATCGCTCCCATGGCGGTGATATCTATCTGGTGGAAGACGAAGCCGATGTGGCTGCGCTACAGGTGCGCGACCCGGACAAGCTGGCCTTCGTGACCCAGACCACCTTGAGTGTGGATGATACCGCCAAGGTGATTGATGCCCTGCGGGCGCGCTTTCCCACTATTCACGGCCCCAAGCGCGAAGATATCTGCTACGCCACCACCAACCGTCAGGACGCTGTTCGCCAGCTGGCACTGGAGTGCGGCCTGGTGCTGGTGGTCGGCTCCGTCAACAGCTCCAACTCCAATCGCCTGCGCGAACTGGCCGAGCGTTGTGGTGCCGAGGCTTACCTGCTGGATGAGCCCAGCCAGATCGACAAGGCCTGGCTGGAAGGCAAAAAGGTTGTCGGTGTTACCGCCGGTGCCAGTGCCCCGGAAGATCTGGTGCAGCAAGTGATCGCGACCCTCAAGTCGTATGGCGGCGAAGAGGCACAGGAAATCCCCGGCCGCGAAGAAAATATCCGTTTCTCCATGCCCAAGGCGTTACGTCCGTAACGCCTGTCTGCGGTTTTTGGCCGTTCATACTCATCTTTTTGCATCTAATTCTTTTGGCTAGGCATGTAATGGCACTGGTCTACGATTAAAGTGTGAGTGCTGTCACACCCGAAAGTACCAAAAATCATTATTTTTCAGCAGCTTATACCGTTCAGAGCCGCCAAGACTCCACTGGTCTCCATTCGATTGATGACCCGTGGGCCATTGCTAAAGTGGTATCCGTGTCGAATTAGAACAACTGTTGGGGCAGGGATGAGGAACAAAGCAATGAGCCGGCTAGAGTCGGGATTTACGCTTGTGGAGCTGGTCGTGGCAATGCTGGTGGCAGGCATTGTGCTGGCCATTGCGGTCCCAGCTTTCAATGACTTCCATGCCCGTGGCGCAATCAGGGCAACTGCGGCCGACTTCATCACGGCGGTGAATACTGCCCGCATGCAAGCGGTTAGTTTGAGAACCACTGTGACTCTGAAGCCGATAGAGGGGCAAAACTGGGCTGGCGGTTGGCAGATTGAATACCCTGCAGATATTACCTCCGAAAAAAATCAGGAGTTTCGCCCTCAAGGCTCATCTGCTGTTGTTCCCGATGCTGCGCTGAATCAGATCGAGTTCCGTAGCTCCGGTATCACCTCTGCAGGTGAAGTGAAGTTCACGCTTTGCGATGACCGCACCGGTGAGCAGGGGAGGGAGATCACCATCTCGCCTTTTGGAAAAATTACCAACGAGACGAAGAGCTGTAGCTGATGAAAAAGTCACGGATGAAGAGACAATCCGGGGTAGGGCTGATCGAGGTCATGATTGCACTGCTGGTGTTGGCCATTGGGGTGCTCGGTTATGCGGGGATGCAGCTGACTGCACTGAAGGCAGCTGAAGATGCCAATAGTCGGGCTCAGGCAACCCTGCTGGCGCAAGATGCTCTTGAGCGCTTTCTGGCTAATGAAACCGCAATGGATACCTATACCGATGCCAGCTCTTGGCCAAAAGCAAGTATGGAGCCGGGAGTGAAACCTGCAGATCTTAATGATTGCATCAACAAGGTTTGTACTGCGGATGAAATTGCAGAGTGGGATGTGAGTATGCTCGCCTGGCAAGCGGCAAATTTGTTGCCTGGGGGAATGATTGCAGTGGATGAGTGTGAGCATTCAGATCAGGTAAGTTGTGTTGCTGTTAGCTGGAATGACCAGACCCCGCAGACCTGTTTTGATGCTGGCGGGGTTGTCACCGATGAAGGCACCGAATGCGTGGTTCTGGAGGTGGCGAGATGAAAAAGAACGCCTTGGGTTTCAGTCTTGTTGAACTGATGGTGGCGATGTTGCTGGGTCTGCTGATTACAGGGGCTGCATTGCAACTGTTTCTGGCAAATCAACAATCGTTTGCCTTGCAGCAAACTCTCTCCCGTGTTCAGGAGGATGGCCAGCTTTTTGTCCGTTTCCTTGTTGGGGATCTGCGTCGCACAGGACTTGAGATGGCAGGTGTGGGTTCGACCTTTGACAAGGGAGTTCGATTTACTGCAACCGGTGCTATTCCCGGCTCTGACAACGGAGCAAATGCAGATCGGCTTACGCTCTCGTATCACGGGACGGCCGACTGTGAGGGCGGAGCTTTGGCTGGTTCCGTCATGACTGAGATTGTGAATACATATTACGTAAACGATGACAATGAGCTCGTTTGTCAGGGGAATCTGACTGGTGGCGCAGGTGTTGTGCTGCTGACGGATGTCGAAGCGTTTGAGGTTCTTTATGGCATAGACCAGAACCCCGATGGCTATGCCAATGTCAGTAGCTATGTCGAGGCGGGGGCGCAAGGGGCGAACCCGGTGATCGCTGTACGTTTCGCTTTGCTGCTGAAGGAAGAGAGTGGTTCTCTTCCTGAAGGCGATGGAAGCAAGACGTTTTTTGTACTGACAAAAGAAATTAACGAGCCGAAGGACAAGGCCGTGCGACGGGTATTTATGTCGACGGTGAAATTGCGTAACTACAACTGGGATGCGGTATGACTATCTCTATCCATGGCCGGGCACGGCAGCAAGGTGTCGCCTTGATGGTGGCGCTAATGATTCTGGTGGTGGTGTCAATACTGGGTATTTCTGCCATGAAGTCCAGTGTGTTCTCCGCCAAGGTAGCGACAGGTACCCAGGCTGATGCGATGACATTCGAGGCAGCAGAGACAGCGCTCACTGAGGTGTATCGAGAGCTGAACGCAATGAGCGGCGAGGATCTCTACGGCAATCTTGCTGGTGACGCGATGATACAGCGTTGTGTGTCCGGAAAAAACAAAAGCAAAGAAGGTGTGTGTCAGGCGGCAGATTATCTGGATTCGCGCTCTTTGCTCAAGTCAGAGTCAACCAGTCGACTGAATGGATATGAGCCTGTGGAAGGCTCACAGATCAGTACTACGGGCGGTGGTGCGATTTTTGTGGATTATAAGATCGCAATGCTTGGTGAGAGCCAGATGAGCAGTTTTAACCTGGACAATCACCACCTTCAGGAGGCCCTGAAGCGTGGGATTAAACCAGGGTCAGAGATTGAGTAGGAGGGGGACATGAAGAATTCAGCAAAGGTATATCTGCTTCTTTTGATGGCTGTTTTTTTGGCGCCAACAACACTTTATGCAGACGATACGGAAATTTATTACTCCCAGGCGAAGGCAGATAATAGCCAGAATACGCCTTCTGCTAACGTGATGGTGCTCCTGGATACCTCGGGCAGTATGCGGTGGTGTCAGAACTCTTCAAACGGTTGGTGTAGCGATGCTGACAAGCGTCGTATCAACATGCTTGAAGATGCGATGCATGTGTTGATTGATTCCATTCCCTCTGATGTAAAGATGGGGCTGGGGCGTTTTAATGCAGGGTACAACTGTAATGGTGGGCGCAACACCTGTGGCGCGCATATTCTTTTGCCGGTAACTGACATTGACTCTTCTACCAAGCGGGTATTCAAGGATACGGTTTCTGCACTGAATTCGGCTGGCGATTCTTCAAGTGGGTCGAACCAAGGCTCCCCATACGGCAGTACCCCGACCGCTGAGGCGTATTGGGAGCTTGGGCGCTACATGATTGGTGTCTCCCCGCAAAGTTATACCTCTTATGGCAATGATTCTGATGATGACAACACGAAAAGTGTCTGTCTGGAGTACGAAGAAAGCACTACCTGTCAGGATGTTGCCCGTTATGACTGGGTCGCATTGCCTGATGGTCAGCGGTGCAATACTCGTGACTGGGATTGCCGGCAGGAATGTGTACGTGGTGGGCGCCGCTGTCGCGAGTATGAATACCAAAAATACCAGTATGTCGGAACCGAACAGCAATGTGATGTAACCACCACTTGTAAGCGCGAAGAGCCGATTGTTGCTGATAATGGCAACTATGTATCGCCGCGCAATCTGTCAAACCAGTGCGAAAGTAATCACATCGTTCTGTTTACTGATGGTGAAGCCAATGATGTTAACCTTCCCTGCTCCGGGAATGGTTCTTCCTACGATTGTCAGCGTGTTATCTCCAACTATCTTCATGGGAACTATGATATCAGTACCTACAATGTGGGGCTGTATATGGACGATAACCGTTCCAATATGGAATCGGTCTCCACTGATGGCGCCGATGGGACCTATACTGCGTCTGATGCAGAATCTCTTGCCAGTGCCTTCCTTGATATCTTCGACTTGATTGACAAGCGCTCCCGCTCAATCGCTGCGCCGGGGGTGGCAATCAACCAGATGAACCGCTTCCAGCATCTTGATCAGTTGTACTACTCCATTTTTGAACCCAGCGAAAACAGCTACTGGGAAGGTAACCTCAAGCGTTACAAGCTTGAGGATGGAGTCATTAAAGATCAGGTAGGCAGTGACGCCGTCGATCCCGATACCGGGTTCTTCAAGGAGTTCTCGCAGAGCTACTGGAGCGACAATGTCGATGGCTATGATGCCAAACTGGGTGGGGCACGTGAGGAGGTTGTTTCTCGCAAGTTGTTTTATACCACTGCGGGAGGTGCCACTCGTCAGGTGAACTGGAATGACCCCGGGGCAACCGGTTTGAGCAAGGCGAGTGTTGGTCTGGATAACGCGACACCAGATGAAGTTTACGAAGACCTGTTTGCTGAGCTGCAGACCATGTGGGGGGATCCGCTTCACAGTGTTCCTCTGATGGTGAACTACGGTGGCGACAGTGAAAACAATGTGGTGTTCGTTTCCAATAATGGCGGCATGCTGCATGCGATTGACGCGAAAGATGGTGAAGAGAAGTTTGCGTTTATGCCGTATGAGCTCTTCAGCAAGGCAAATGAATATACCGTCGAGCGGCAGGGGTTGCTAAATGGCAATGAGCGCCAGACCTACGGGCTGGACGGTAGCTGGGTGGCCTGGCGCCGCCCCGGGGATACCGTTGATGCGGCCCCTGCTGATGTCTTCCTTTATGGGGGGATGCGGCGTGGTGGTCGTGAATACTATGCGCTTGATGTCGGTAATGTGAATAGTCCATCGCTGAAATGGCAGATTTCGGGCGGCAGTGGCAACTTCGATAACCTTGGCCAGACCTGGTCAACGCCAACACTGACGCAAATACCGGTGGGTGGTGATATCGTGCCCGTGTTGATTTTTGGTGGTGGGTATGACCCGCTCGCACATGATGGCAAGCAGGGGCAGTCTCGAGGAAATGGCGATGCCATGGGTAATGCGGTTTATATTGTTGACGCCCGCTCTGGTGATCTGATCTGGTCGGCAAGCGATAGTGGAGCTGATACCAATAATGCCAATATGAAATGGTCTATTCCCAGCAGTATTGCTGTTGTTGATAAGGAATTTGATGGCGTGGCCGACTTCCTGTATTTCGGCGATTTAGGTGGCCAGCTGTTCCGTGTCGACATCGATCAGACCGGCGGTAAAAAAATGAAGGTGAGCAGGCTCGCCAGTCTTGGAGGTAGTGGTGCGACGGGCAACCGGCGTTTCTATGAGGCGCCTTCGGTTGTCTATTTGAATGAGGACGGTGTGAAGACGCTGTATGTGGCCATTGGTTCGGGTTATCGGACGCATCCGCTGGACGAGAATATTGAAGACGGTATTTTTGTCGTGAAGGACAAGACGGCAATGACGGGGACAGGGGAGGCGCCGCAGGATGTGTCTCTGTCCGATATGACCAATGTTACCAGTGGGACGCCGAAGAAGGATGAAATGGGCTGGTATTATTTCTTCGAGAAAGGGGAGAAGTCGCTGGCCTCACCTGTTGTGTTTAATAATGTGTTGCGTTTCACCACCTACGAGCCCAAGCAAGAAGTGGATGAGGAGAATCCCTGCTCTGTGACTTACGGCAAGGCTTATCTGCATACGGTTGGTATTGAGACTTCCCAGCCAGTGCCGAATAACAATGACGGTACCGTTCCCACTGATCGCCGTGAAGAGTTGGAGCAGACAACGCCTCCCCCGACCCCAGTTCTCGTAACCGACGGTGATGGCAATGTCCATGTTGTCGTAGGGACAGAGGTGATCGACGATACGGAATTGGGCTATGACCACTTGCGTAAGCGCCGCTGGTACCAAATGGATAAAACCCAGGCCAATGAATTCAAGGCGCCCTGATAGCGAGGAAACGTATGAATACAGCAACGCGTCAGGTAGTTGGGCCCCTCAATCAGCGTGGATTCACGCTGATTGAGCTGCTGATTGTGGTGGTGGTGATAGCCATTCTGGCTTCCATCGGGTATCCGAGCTACACCAAGTATGTTGAGAGAACCCGGCAGGCTGAAGCGCAGGGTGGAATGATGGAGCTTGCCGGGGCGCTGGAGCGTTACCGGGCCAAAAACTTTTCCTACAAGGACGCGGATGGAAAACTCTCGACCTTGGCGCCCAGCTTGTCAAAAAGTGAGTACTACAAAGTCACAATCACAGTGCAAGGAGCAGGAAGCCAACAGTACTTGTTGACTGCTCAGCCAAAGGGGCTGATGAGCGATACAGAGTTTATGGCACTTAACAGTGAAGGGCAGAGCTGCATCAAGAAAAGCTCTTGCACGATCGGAACTGACCCGTCTTGGAAAGACGACTAATCACAGTCATCTGGATTGGCATCCTCTACTCGGGGGCGGCCAATCCAGTTCATGACGATCCGCCTGGCGGCAATTTTATTGCAAATATAGAAGCTCCCGTTTTGGAAATGAGCATTTCCCCGATTATGGAACTTCAAGGCATTACCCTTGAAGCGTCTCCATACCAACTGTGTACCTGATGGCAATTGATACTGTTCCCGGATTTCCGTGTCGGAGAGCTGGTTATCACCATTTTTGTCGTAACCAACCCAGATAAGCCGAGTGCTGCCAAAGTGTCCGCATCCATGGAGTCCGTCACAGATCATTTGGTTGCCGTGGGAGATGGCGTCCGCGCGAGCCTTACGGATCAGGCCATGCATCATGGCTGCCGCTGAACTGACACGGTAGCGTGGCAGCATGTCATTAAAAGCGTGGCTGGCACCGCCAAGAGCAATAGCTGCCACGGCGAGAGTTATCATCAGTTCTGCCAACGTAAACCCTTGGTGAAAGCGGCGTAAACGGAGGGCGTTCATCATGGCTCCTGGTCTGAAAACACTAGCCTAATGGGGAACGGGGCCCGGGGTTGTGCTACTGTTGCGTCTTTCTTTGTCAGTTGTTGTTGGTAGTAACCATGGCGGATGTGCTAGTCATCGGTGGGGGAATTGTCGGTTTGCTCAGTGCGCTGGAGCTTACAGCGCGGCAGTTCTCTGTCACTCTCATCGACGCACCGGATGCGGTTAAGCCGGCATCCTGGGCGGGCGGTGGCATCCTCTCACCTCTTTATGCGTGGCGATATTCCAGCGCCATGAACCGTTTGACGGTCGATGCGCCCTCACGATATGACGAAATCCTTTGTCAGCTCGGTGAAAGCCAGCCTCTGGTGCACAAAGGTGGGTTGTGGGTCGAGGTTTCAGCTGGTGAGATGAGCCGGGCGAAAGAATGGGCGGACGCATGGGGGGTGTCGTGTAAACAGGCCTCTGGAGCTTCGGTCATGGCGGCTGGGCTGCCCTCTGAAGGGCTGTACTTCCCATCGGTAGGAAATATTCATAATCCGGGTCTGCTTAAACTGTTGAGGGACCATCTCAATCGCCATGGCGTGCAGTTTGAAAATGCGGTGATTGAGCGGCTGAGGCCAGAGCCTTCCGGAGGTACGGTGTATGCCTGTGATGGACGACGCTGGTCCTCTGGCAGAATCTTGCTGAGCGCCGGGTATGCGTCCTCAGGATTGTTGGAGTCTCTGGGTATCACACTGCCCTTGTTTCCTGCGAAGGGCGAGATGCTGCGTTATCAAACGGTCATGGATAGCGTTCCTGCCGTTATGCTTACCGAAGCGGGTTATCTTATCCCACGAAATGATGGCTCGGTCTTGGTGGGATCGACCTTACGAATGGGGGATTCCAGCCAGTGCCCAACTGTTGCAGGGCGTTATCAACTTGAGGCGCTGGCTGAGCGCTTGTGTCCGTCGTTGGCGAAAATCAAGCCAGCGAACCATTGGGCTGGTGTGCGACCGGGCAGTGATAGAGATCATCCCTATCTTGGTGGGGTGCCGGGATATAACGGGATTTACGCAGCAACGGGACACTACAGGAACGGGCTTGTGGCAGCGCCGGCCAGTGCGAGGCTTATTGCGCAGATGATGTGTGGCGAGGCTCCTTTCATTGACCCGGAACCCTACTCACTGCCTTCATCATCCCTGTCGAGACCCAGTTTCTTGAGCCGGTAACGCAGCGACCGGAATGTCATGCCAAGTTTCTTGGCCGCGGCCGTACGGTTCCAGTGGGTAGTATCAAGGGCTTTAAGAATTTCGGTTTTCTCGATGTCTTGCAGAAAATCTTCAAGGGGCTGTTGTGATGGGCGCAAGGGAATAGCGCCGTCATTCTGTGAGGAACTGGTGTTGGCAGCAGTGATTGGGGCGTCCTGAAGTCGCAGATGTTCCTTGTCAATCAAGGTGCCATCACACAGGGTGAGGGCCCGTTCGAGCGTATTTTCCAGTTCCCTTACGTTTCCGGGGAAGGGGTAGCTGGACAGTGTTTTCATTGCTGCATTGCTGACTTCTGGTGCGGAAATGTCCCACGCCTTGCTGAGTCGGTCGAGAATATGATCGACCAGAGCAGGGATGTCGTCCTGACGGTCTCGTAGCGGAGGTACATGGGCTTCAATAACATTCAGTCGATAAAAAAGATCCTGTCGGAAGCGCCCCTCCTGCATTTCGAAAGCGAGATCTTTGTGGGTCGCACACAGAATACGCAAGTTGACCTGAAACTCCTTGGCCTCCCCGACCGGTCGAACGGATTTCTCCTGTATGGCTCGGAGTAATTTCACCTGCATGTGCAGAGGCAGGTCTGCGACTTCATCCAAAAACAGGGTGCCTCCATCGGCTTCACGAAACAGCCCTTTGCGGTCTTCTACCGCACCGGTAAATGCGCCCTTGCGGTGGCCGAAAAATTCACTTTCCATCAGCTCGGAGGGGATTGCCCCACAGTTAACGGCTACAAAAGGTTTTTCCCGTCGTGGGCCCATGCTGTGAATCAGGCGTGCTATGCGTTCTTTGCCGCTTCCGGATTCGCCACTGATATAAATGGGGGCCTGACTGCGGGCCAGTTTGCGGACCTGAAGCTTCAGGGCCTTCATTGCTGGTGCTTCGCCAATCAGGTTATCTTCATCTTCACTGCGTTCCTCGACAGCATTGATGCCCAGGCCGTCCTCAATCAGCTGGCGAAGACGGTCTAGTGCGACAGGTTTGGCAATGAAGTCGAAAGCCCCATACTTCATTGCGTCGGTGGCTGTTTCCATATTGCCGTAGGCTGTGATGACAGCGGTAGGCATTTGTGGGCACTGCTGGGAAATAAACTGCAGCAGCTGCAGGCCAGTGCCGTCGCCAAGATTCATGTCTGTCAGGCAGAGGTCAAAACTCTGGCTTTTGAGTTCATCAAGTGCACTGGAGAGGGAGTCTGCAGCCGTTGCTTTTAGCTTCATGCGGCCAAGCGTAATCACCAAAAGTTCTCGAAGATCGGCTTCATCATCGACTACCAGCACATGGGGGGCTGCGGTGCTCATAATTCTGACCTGTTATTGAAATTGTCGGTGCGGGTGGGCAAAGGTTATCACAAAGCAGGCCCCAGACTTGCTTTCCTCAAGCTCAAGATTTGCCTGATTTGCCTGACACAGTTCTCTACACAGGTAGAGTCCAAGTCCATTGCCATCCGATGCGGTGGTATAAAAAGGCTCAAACATGATAGCGGCGACTTCGGCACTGATTCCGTTACCGTTGTCGCTAATTCTCAGCCAGGGAAGTCCGGTCTGATCGTGTTGTCCGCAGTTAAGACTGACTTGGCATGTTTCGCCGCCATGACGTAGTGCATTCGTCACTAGATTATCGATGACCTGATTTAACTGATTTGGGTCAAAGCGTACTTCCACATCGGAAATACACTTGAGTTGCACCCGATCAGAGAGGCCTTCAATCTGCCAGCGTTCCTGCATCTGCTGCAGGAAGCCTGATAGATCGAAGCGCTCTGCATTCCCTTTTCCTCGGCGGGAAAGGTCAAGAACATCATGGATAATGCTGTTCACCCTGCTGACGTGGTTGCTGATGATCTTAAGGAGATGTTTGTCTTCATCCGAAGGGTCGCCCTCGATCAGCAGATCGGTGGCGTGGTTGATGGCGCTCAAGGGGTTGCGAATTTCGTGCGCAAGAGTGGCGGATAGTCGTCCCAGTGAGGCCAGGTTCATTTGCTGGGCTTCCTGGGCAATTTTGGCAGAGTCTTCCAGAAAAAGTAGCGTCAGATCTTCATGGCCAGTATCGAGTCTGGCGAAGCGGGGGTTGAGCACCGGACTTTGCTCTGAGACCCGAAGAGAGGAGGAAGGAAGAAGAGGGTTTTCCTGCCAGCGCTCGTGGCGACTACTCAATGCTTGTGGCAGGCGCTTTCCCAGCATGGGAGTGGCAAACATGTTGTTGGCAGATTGATTGGACATCAGGATTTGGTGTTTCTCGTCAAACACCATGACGCCGGTTCGCATGCGTTGAACAATCTGCTGGTTGAGCGCTTCCAGTCTTTCAATGGCGACTCGCTGCCGTTGGGCAATCCTTTCGCTATGTTCCAATCGTTGAGAGATCTGCTGAATAATCAGCGAGACCATGAAGAAGGCAATGCCAAGTAACCCGGATTCGGTAAGCAGAAAAGGTGAGGCAGTAGATTCCTGAATCGAGAAATAGAATTGCTCAAACATGGCAGAGAGCGTTGCCAGTGCAGCAATCAGGAAGCCAAGGCGGCCTCGTAGCAAAATATTTCCCGCAGCGACAGTCACCAGAAGCAGAACGGCGAGGCCGCCCTCCAGGCCTCCATTGGCATGGACGACCAGTGTGAGCATCACCAGGTCAGTGATGAGTGCGGTGGGTTGCGCCCAGTTTGGGAAGGCTCGCGAGTTACGGCGAAAATCCAGGGTTGTGGATGCAAGCGTAAGGCCAAGATAAAGAAATACGGTGGTTTCAAAAAGTGTAGCCGAATGCTTCCCGACCAGAGGGATCTCTGGGGCAAAGTGAAGAAACATCAGCACACAGGCGATCGCAATCCGGTAAACGTTATAGATGCGGGCCGGGGTCCAACGTTGATTAGGATTCATGATGTTCCAGATACTGGCGCTGGTGATCCTGGCAGCAAAAGTGCTTGCCGTTGTGACTGAAGGCTTCGTTGGCGGGCACGTGGACACCGCATTGCTGGCACTTCAGCATGTTCTGGGACTGGGTTGGCGTCGCCGGTGGTTTGCCTTGCGGGCCGGCAAGCAGGCGTTTTGCCACTCGCCAGGCAAGGTATATCAGTGCAGCGATGATCAGCAGGCGAATCAGCCCCATCCTTGTCCCCTTGTTTTTATGCTGGTTGGTGCATTCATGGATTGCTGGCTAAAGAGTACAATCAGCGCTCATTTGAGGAAAGCTCGGCCCGCACAGGGTGGGGCGATCGTGGCCGGATCGGGCCAATAGTCTGAAAAGCAGGTCTTGAAATGCGAATAGTCATGGCCCAGCAGAACGCGCTGGTGGGGGATATCGAAGGGAATGCCCAGCGGGTTATTGCGTCAGCAGATGAAGCCCGGCGTTTGTTGGGGGCGGACCTTGTGCTGTTTCCTGAACTGATGCTGACCGGCTATCCGCCAGAGGATCTGCTGCTGCGCCCCAGCCTGAACAGCCGTGTGGATGAAGCGCTGGCGGAGATCGGCGCCAGAGTCTCTGTCCCCGTCGTGCTGGGTTACCCTGCGGTGCGTAATGGTTTACGCCGAAATGCGTCAGGGGTGATTTTCCCGGGAGACAAAGGCCCCCGGCACGAATATTTCAAACAACACCTGCCCAATTACCGGGTGTTTGATGAAAAGCGTTACTTTCAGCGAGGCGACAAACCCTGCACCTTTGAGCTGCAGGGGTGGACGCTGGGGCTGACCATCTGTGAGGACATCTGGCATGCCGAGCCTGCTGCGCAGTTGCAGCAGGCGGGCGTGGATGTGGTGCTCAACCTCAATGCCTCGCCGTTCCGGGCCAACAAGGTGGCGGAGCGTCTGGAGCAGGTCGAGGCCCGCAGTCGTGAAACTGGTCTGCCGGTGCTGTATTGCAACCTGGTCGGGGGCCAGGATGAGCTGGTGTTCGATGGCGCCTCTTTTGTCTGTAACAGCAAGGGCGAGCGCTGTGTGCAGGGGGCCAGCTTTAATGAGGCGCTGGTACCCGTGGACCTGCAATGTGCGGATGGGCACTGCGAACCGGTCGGCGAGGTGTTGCCCGTTCCGGGGCTTGAGGAAAGCATTTACCAGGCGCTGGTGCTCGCCACTCGCGATTACGTCAACAAGAACGGTTTCAAGGGGGCGTTGCTGGGGTTGTCCGGGGGGATTGATTCGGCCCTGACTCTGGCGGTTGCTGTCGATGCGCTGGGCCCAGAGCGGGTAGAAGCGGTCATGATGCCATTCCGCTATACCTCGGCCTGGAGTCTGGAAGATGCCGAAAAACAGGCGCGCACATTGCGGGTGAAATATCGCGTGATGCCTATTGAGCCTGCTTTTAACGGCTTTATGGGCATTCTTAGCGAGGCTTTCGAGGGGTTGGCCAAGGACACTACCGAGGAAAACCTGCAGGCCCGTTGTCGTGGGGTGCTGTTGATGGCGCTGTCCAATAAAAGCGGCTCGGTGGTTCTCACCACCGGTAACAAGAGCGAGATGGCAGTGGGTTACGCTACCTTGTACGGGGACATGGCCGGTGGCTTTGCCGTCCTCAAGGATGTCTTCAAGACCATGGTGTATCGCCTTTGTCGCTGGCGGAACCAGAAGGCAGGGATGGAAATTGTCCCTGACAGGGTCATCACCCGCCCGCCCTCTGCGGAGCTGGCGCCGGATCAGGTCGACAGTGATTCGCTACCCGATTACGACGAGCTGGATGCGATCCTGGAGCGCTATGTGGAGCAGGACATGAGTGCGGAAGCGGTGATTCGGGATGGGTTCGACCGTGATAACGTCTACAAGGTGGTCAAACTGACCGACCGCAATGAGTACAAGCGCCGTCAGGCTGCGGTGGGGCCCCGGGTCAGTCGCCGTGCCTTTGGAAAGGACCGGCGCTATCCGATCACCAACGGTTGGCGGCCGGGGGACTAAGGACAGCGGCAAGCCTCAAGCTACAAGGAAGATCAAAATCAAAAAACAGAACCCATAAAGGGGGGTGCCGAATGTGGGCCGGGGCCACCCTTTTTTGTAGCTTGTAGCTTGTAGCTTGTAGCTTGTAGCTTTAAAGCAAGTCGAAGGTCAGCAGGCTCAGCAGACCATTGTCTTCATCCGGCCACCAGGCCAGATCCACCTGTTTGTCCTTGCCCAGATAGTCGCTGTCGGGGAAGTTCAGGGCGAGCACATTGCGGCTTTTCTCTGCCAGCTTGGGGTAATCCAGGCGCTCATAGCCTTTCACCATGATCGCCAGCGCTTCCTCTACCGCAGGGGTCTGCTGGTAGTGCTTCACGACATACTGGGCCCGGTTAATAGAGGCGACAATGGCGCCGCGGCGGGCGTAGTAGCGGGCCACATGCAATTCCTGGCGAGCCAGCTGGTTGCGAATGTGGACCATCCGCGAGCGCGCATCCGGTGCATATTCGCTGTCCGGGAAGCGGGTCACCAGCCGCTCAAAATCCCGGAAGGCATCCTTGGCGGCATCCATGTCCCGTGCGGACTTATCAGAGGTGACGAGGTTGTCGAACAGGCCTTTTTCCATGTTGAAATTGGCAAGGCCGCGCATGTACAACGCATAGTCCACCCGGGCATGGGCGGGGTAATTGCGCATGAAACGTTGGGCGGCGACCACCGTGGCCGGGTAGTCTACGGCCATGTAACTGGCGTAGATCAGGTCCAGACCCGCCTGCTCGGCATAGTCGCCATAGGGGAAACGTGCCTCAAGCTCTTTCAGTTCATCGATGGCAGTCAGGTAGTTCTTTGACTCGATCGATTCGTGGGCTTCACGGTACTGGTCGGCTTCGGTGAGCTCAGGGCGTTCCTTGGTGGCGCAGCCAGCGAGCAACAGCAAACACAGCAGGGGCCAGAAAATGCGTGGCATTCTTTCCTCGTTGAACGGGTTACAATAGCGGGTCACATTTAAACACAGGTTGGATCATGGGACATCTTGGCGGCGAGAAAATTCAACGTACCGAGCAGGTGCGGGCAGAACAGGCGGGTCAGCGGGTGGATCAGGCCGCTGCCGAACTGTTTGATGGCTTCTCCCGCTCGCGCCTGCAGGCATGGATCAAGGGCGGCGTACTCACCGTCAACGGCAACAAGGCCAAGCCCAAGGACAAGCTCACCGGCAATGAATCCCTCAGTCTGGAGGTGGTGATCGAGCCTGAGCTGGAGGACCAGCCTCAGTCCATCGAGCTGGATATCGTCTACGAGGACGAGGACCTGTTGGTCATCAACAAGCCCACAGGCCTGGTGGTGCACCCGGCAGCGGGCCACGCTGATGGCACCCTGCTTAACGGCTTGCTGCACCATGATGAGCGGCTTAACAGTCTGCCCAGAGCGGGTATTGTTCACCGGTTGGACCGGGACACCACCGGGCTGATGGTGGTGGCGCGCTCGTTGGAGGCCCATACCAGTCTGGTCTCCCAGCTGCAGGACAAGAGCCTGTTCCGCCAGTACGAAGCCATTGCCGTCGGAGTGATGACCGGTGGCGGCAAAGTCGATGCCCCCATGGGGCGCCATCCGGTGGATCGCAAGAAGCAGGCAGTATTAAAGGAAGGCGGCAAGAATGCGGTCACCCATTACCGGGTAATGGACCGCTACCGTGCCCACACCCGAATCCAGGTGCAGCTGGAGACCGGCCGGACCCATCAGATCCGCGTTCATATGGCCTTCCGCAACTATCCGTTGGTGGGCGATCCGCTCTACGGCGGCCGCCTCAAGTTTCCGGCGGGGGCGAGCGAGGAATTGCGCCAGGCGCTGCGGCGGTTTCCGCGTCAGGCGCTGCATGCCCGCAAACTTGGCTTGATTCATCCTGCCAGTGGCGAATATTGTGAGTTCGAATCACCGCTGCCGGATGATATGCAGGCCCTGATTTCGGTTCTGGAGCGCGACGCCAAAGACGAGCCATAGGGTGGCCATCGCCGCAGGCGCTCTCCATCTGCCATCCCGGTACGGGGTTTTCACTGTCTGCCCGAGGCTTCCCGATGGACTTTCCCGAACGCGATCAATGGTTATGGCCTGACTGGCACCCTCATCCTGCGGTTCGTGCGGCGGTGACGACCCGTGCCGGCAACGTCTCCCCCAAACCCTGGAATGGTTTCAATCTGGGCCTGAACTGCGGTGACCAACCCGCACGCGTGGAACAGGCCCGTCACTACGTGGAAAAGCACCTGGATGCTGACCACCCGGTGGCGTGGCTCTGGCAAGTGCATGGCAAGCGGGTCATCCGCGCAGGCGAGCAGGATAACGAGGCCGACGGTGTCTGGACCGACCAGCAACGGTGGCCTTGTGTGGTGCTTACCGCTGACTGCCTGCCGGTGCTGTTGGCGCGTACGGATGGCACCGCAGTGGCCGCAGTGCACGCCGGCTGGCGGGGGCTGCAGGCAGGCATTGTTGGCGAAGGTCTGGCCAGCATCGCGCCCAATGGCGAGCCGGTCAGCGCCTGGCTGGGCCCTGCCATCTGTGGCAAATGCTATCAGGTGGGGGACGAGGTCTACCGCGCGTTCGTCGATAGCAACGCCGCCTTCAAACCCGCCTTCCAGAAAGACGCGACGCCTCACCACTGGCGGTTCTCCGTGGCCCATGCCGCCATGATCGAACTGGCCGCCCTCGGCGTCACCGATGTCCAGGGCGGAGACCTCTGCACCGCCTGCGACCTGAACCGTTTCTATTCCTACCGCAAGGAAGGTGAGACGGGGCGGTTTGCGTCGTTGATATGGCTGGATGAAGGCAGTTAACAGTGAATAGTGAACAGTTAACAGCGGCGCGAGAGCGCTTGTCAGGTTTTAAAAGGTTGGTGGCCGCGCCCAACCTTTGGTCGCGGCCTCCAAGCGTTCACAATACGTTAACCCCGATCGCGAGCTGTTAACTGCCCTTGTGTTTGGCCCAATCGGACCCATCTCTCTATCAGTTGATTGATAACCGGTGATCGCGCTGGGCTTGCCGTCAGGGAGTCCTTTTGCGGGTCACGACCGGATAGGAGCGTTTACGAATGCGAATGGACAAACTCACTGCGCGGCTGCAGGAAGCCCTGTCGGATGCGCAATCCCTGGCCGTGGGGCAGGGCAATAGCACTATTGAACCGGTTCACCTGATGCTGGCACTGATGCAGCAGCAGGGGGGCGTGGCAAAACCCCTGCTGGAAAAAGCCGGAGCCAATACGGCGGATGTGGTGACCGCGCTCAACATGGCCGTGGACAAACTGCCAACGGTGAGCAATTTCAATGGTGATGTGCAGATGGGGCAAGGCACCGGCCGGCTGTTGAACCTGGCCGACCGTGAAGCCCAACAAAATGGTGACCAGTATCTCTCTTCCGAGGTGGTGCTGCTGGCGGCCTGTGATGATAACGGTGAGCTGGGCAAGCTGCTCAAGCACGCCGGTGTGACCAAGAAGGTGCTGGCGGCCAAGATCGCGGAAGTGCGTGGCGGGGAAACGGTCAATGATCCCAACGCAGAAGACAAGCGCGAAGCACTGGATAAATACACCGTGAATCTCACCGAGCGCGCCGAGTCCGGCAAGCTCGATCCGGTGATTGGCCGCGACGATGAGATTCGCCGCACGATCCAGGTGTTGCAGCGTCGTACCAAGAATAACCCGGTGCTGATCGGTGAGCCCGGTGTGGGCAAGACCGCGATCGTCGAGGGCTTGGCCCAGCGCATCATCAATGGCGAGGTGCCGGAGGGACTCAAGGACAAGCAGGTGTTGTCGCTGGATATGGCGGCGCTGATCGCCGGTGCCAAATACCGGGGTGAATTCGAAGAGCGCCTCAAGGCGGTGCTCAACGAGTTGGCGAAGCAGGAGGGGCGCATCATCCTGTTCATTGATGAGCTGCATACCATGGTCGGCGCTGGCAAGGGCGAAGGTTCCATGGATGCCGGCAACATGCTCAAGCCCGCATTGGCCCGCGGCGAACTGCATTGTGTCGGGGCGACCACGCTGGATGAGTATCGCCAGTACATTGAAAAAGATGCCGCCCTGGAGCGTCGCTTCCAGAAGGTGCAGGTGGATGAGCCCACCGTGGAAGACACCATTGCCATTCTGCGTGGCCTGAAAGAGCGCTACGAAGTGCACCATGGTGTGGACATTACCGACAGCGCCATCATTGCCGCGGCGCGTCTGAGTCACCGCTATATCACCGACCGTCAGCTGCCGGACAAGGCCATCGATCTGATTGACGAGGCGGGCAGTCGTATCCGCATGGAAATTGATTCCATGCCGGAAGAAATGGACCGTCTTGATCGTCGTCTGATTCAGCTCAAGATGGAACGTGAAGCCCTGCGCAAAGAGGAAGACGAGGCCAGCAAGAAGCGTCTTGAAAAGCTCGAAGGCGACATCGACGAACTGGAAAAACAGTATGCCGACCTGGAAGAAATCTGGCAGGCGGAAAAAGCGGCCTTGCAGGGTGCCCAGGAGTACAAGGCGGAGCTGGAGCAGGCCCGTGTAGAGCTGGAGCAGGCGCGCCGGGCGGGTGACTTGAATCGTATGTCCGAGCTGCAGTACGGCGTGATCCCGGATCTGGAGAAGAAGGTGCAGGCGGCTCAGGACCAGGAAGAGCAGCAGGCCCAGACCGAGAACCAGTTGCTGCGTAACAAGGTTACCGACGAGGAAATTGCCGAGGTCGTTTCCAAGTGGACCGGGATTCCGGTGTCCAAGATGCTGGAGGGCGAGCGCGACAAGCTGCTGCGCATGGAAGAGGCCCTGCATGGCCGGGTGGTGGGGCAGAACGAAGCCGTGGAAGCCGTTTCCAACGCGGTGCGTCGTTCCCGTGCCGGGTTGTCTGACCCCAATCGTCCCAACGGCAGTTTCCTGTTCCTGGGTCCCACGGGGGTTGGCAAGACCGAGCTGTGTAAGGCACTGGCCAACTTCCTGTTCGATACCGAAGAAGCCATGGTGCGTATCGACATGTCCGAATTCATGGAGAAGCATTCCGTGGCCCGGTTGGTGGGGGCGCCTCCCGGCTATGTCGGCTATGAAGAAGGCGGCTACCTGACCGAAGCGGTGCGTCGCAAGCCTTACTCGGTGGTGCTGCTGGACGAGGTGGAGAAGGCCCACCCGGATGTCTTCAACATCCTGTTGCAGGTGCTGGATGATGGTCGCCTGACCGATGGCCAGGGCCGTACGGTGGATTTCCGCAATACGGTGGTGGTGATGACCTCCAACCTGGGGTCGGATCTGATTCAGACCCTGGCCAGTGGTGGAGATTACGAGGCCATGAAGTCCGCGGTGATGGAGGTAGTGGGCAATCATTTCCGCCCTGAATTCATCAATCGGGTGGACGAAACGGTGGTGTTCCACCCCTTGGAGAAAGACCAGCTCAAGGGAATCGCCTCCATCCAGCTGGAGTACCTGCGCAAGCGTTTGGCGGAGAGAGAGATTCGTCTGGAGCTCAGCGATGCCGCCTTGGGCAAGTTGGTGGATGCAGGGTTCGACCCGGTCTACGGCGCTCGGCCTCTCAAGCGGGCCATTCAGCAGCAGCTGGAAAACCCTCTGGCACAGGCGTTACTGCGAGGCGAGTACGCTGCGGGCGATCTGGTTCGGGTCGATGTGGAGGGCGAGCAGTTCCATTTTTCCCATTGAGTGACTCGACCGGGGGTTGCCAAACAGAAAGGCCGCACTGAGTGCGGCCTTTCTGTTTGGCGGACTGTTTGGAGGAACAGACGCCGCTATCAGCTTGCCTGACACTTGCCCAGGGCTTCCTGGGTTTCCTCAATCATCTTGTCCTTGGCTTCCTGGTCGAGTACTTCCATTTCGCCTGTGTCCGGGTTCTGGCGGCGTACAATGGGCTTGTTCTTCAGGGTATCCAGGTTCTGCTGGTGTTGTTCGCAACGTTCCTGGGCCACTGCTTCAGGCTCGGTTTCCAGACGTTTCTCTTCTTCCGCCTGTTTTTCGGCGGTGGCTTTGGCGCGCGCCGCAGCTTCGCGTTTGGCATTCAGGGCGTCAATGGCGCTGTCCTGATCGGAGCTGGCATTGGTGCGGGTATTGATCTCGGTGGCCTGCACCCCCTGGGGAGGCGCGGCGTCATAATGGGTCACCCCGTTGTCATCGACCCACTTGTAGAACTTGGCCGCGGAGCTGACGCTGGCAAGGGTGAGCAAGGCGCCCCCAAAGAACAGGCTGAATCTGGTCATAGTGTCGGTCTTCTTATGGTTTTGCGGAGTCCGTAAGACTTTAGCATGAACCGGGACGGGGCATTTCTGCAAGCCCGGCCCGACCAAGGGCTTTGAATCGTCGCACATTTCTGACAAAATTGAGTCTTTCCGGAGATCGGGACCCGCATTTGCTTACCGGTAAATGTGTGGCCGGGACCCGGGGCATCGTTACCGCGATGTCCGGTCAGCAGTATCACTGCACTCTCGTCCCGCTGTGGGAGCCTCCGGAGGATTCTGTTTTCTTGCGGGGTAGCTCCGTCTTCTCCCCCTGAATTCAGCGCCTCCTGTTTGCCTCTCTGCCTGCGTCTGCGTCGGCCACCTCCGACGGGACTTCAGAATGCCCAACTATGGCGTTCTCTCTGCAGGTCTCCAGCAACGTCGTCCTGCCCCCGGTATCGGGAAGCAGGGGTTATGCATTCTGATTTTGAGGTAGCAACCGTGGAAATGTTATCCGGCGCGGAAATGGTGGTCCGTGCGTTGCAAGACGAGGGGGTGGAGTACATCTTCGGGTATCCTGGAGGGTCCGTACTGCACATTTATGATGCCCTGTTCCAGCAGGACAAGGTAAACCATATTCTGGTGCGTCACGAGCAGGCTGCGACCCACGCGGCTGACGGCTATGCCCGTGCCACCGGCAAACCGGGCGTGGTCATGGTGACCTCTGGTCCGGGTGCCACTAATGCCATTACCGGCTTGGCCACGGCGTTCATGGATTCCATTCCCATGGTGGTGTTGTCCGGGCAGGTCCGTTCCGACTGGATTGGCGATGACGCTTTCCAGGAAACCGACATGATCGGCGTATCCCGTCCGGTGGTGAAGCACAGCTTCATGGTCCGTGATGCCAAAGACATCCCGGAGATCATGAAAAAGGCGTTCTATATTGCCACCACTGGCCGCCCCGGCCCGGTACTGGTTGATATCCCCAAGGATCAGACCGCGCCGAACGTGAAGAACCCCTACGAATACCCGAAGAAAGTGAAGATGCGTTCCTACGCACCGGTCAGCCGTGGCCATTCCGGCCAGATCCGCAAGGCGGTGGAAGAGCTGATGAAAGCCAAGCGCCCGGTCATCTATGCCGGCGGTGGTGTGGTGCAGGGGGAGGGCAGCGAACTGCTCACCACGCTGGCGCATCGTCTTAACTTCCCGGTGACCAATACCCTGATGGGGCTTGGCGGTTTCCCGGGAACGGACAAGCAGAACGTGGGCATGCTGGGCATGCATGGCACCTATGAAGCCAACATGACCATGCACAATTCCGACGTGATTCTTGCCGTGGGTGCGCGCCTGGACGACCGGGTGACCAACAATGTGAAGAAGTTCTGCCCGGGTGCCAAGATCATCCACATCGATATCGACCCGGCTACTATCTCCAAGAACGTGATGGCGCATATCCCCATCGTTGGCCCGGTAGATCAGGTGCTGGAAGAAATGCTGGCCGCGCTGGATGAGCACGGTGGCGAGCCGGACCAGAAGGCGCTGGAGCGCTGGTGGGAAGAAATTGCCGGCTGGCGCAAGGTGCATGGCATGCGCTATGAGACCAACGAAGACGGTCCCATGAAGCCCCAGCAGGTGGTCCAGGCGCTGTATAAGGCCACTAACGGCGATGCCTATGTGACCTCTGATGTGGGGCAGCACCAGATGTTCGCGGCCCAGTACTACCAGTACGACAAGCCTCGTCGCTGGATCAACTCCGGTGGTCTGGGCACCATGGGTTTCGGTCTGCCAGCGGCCATGGGTGTGCAGTTTGCGTTCCCGGAGGCCACGGTGGCGTGTGTTACCGGTGAAGGCTCTATCCAGATGAACATCCAGGAGCTCTCCACCTGCCTGCAGTACGGCCTGCCGGTGAAGATCATCAACATCAACAACCAGGCGTTGGGCATGGTGCGTCAGTGGCAGGACATGCAGTACGGTGGCCGCCACAGCCAGTCCTACATGGAGTCCTTGCCTGACTTTGTGGCCCTGGCAGAAGCCTACGGCCATGTGGGTATGAAGGTGACCAAGTTCGAGGACCTGGAAGGGGCCATGAACGAAGCCTTCGCCCTGAAGGATCGTCTGGTATTCATGGATATCTATGTTGACCCCACCGAGCACGTTTACCCGATGCAAATTGCTGACGGTTCCATGCGCGACATGTGGCTGAGCAAGACGGAGCGGACCTGATGCGTCGAATTATTTCTATCCTCATGGAAAACGAACCTGGCGCCCTGAGCCGGGTCATCGGTCTGTTCTCCCAGCGTGGCTATAACATCGACACCCTGTCGGTGGCCCCGACGGAAGACAAGACCCTGTCTCGCCTGACCCTGACCACCTTCGGTGATGACCTGAAGATTGAGCAGATCACCAAGCACCTGAACAAGCTGATCGAGGTGGTCAAGTTGGTTGACCTGACCGAAGGGGCCCACATCGAGCGTGAGCTGATGCTCATCAAGGTGAAGGCCACCGGCGCTCAGCGTGCCGAGGTGAAGCGCAGTGTGGATATCTTCCGTGGCCAGATCGTGGATGTGACCAGTACCGTCTACACCATCCAGCTGACGGGTGCCTCTGACAAACTGGATGCCTTTATCGGTGCCATTGGGGAAACCCAGGTACTGGAAGTGGTGCGTTCCGGTGTGTCCGGGATCTCCCGGGGTGAGAAGGTGTTGAGCCTGTAAAGACTCACACCGCCCACAAAAAAGCCGCTCACGTTAGAGCGGCTTTTTTGTGGGCGGTGTGTTGCGCGAAAGCGTCATTCGGCCACCTGTGACCAGAAAGCGTTAATCAGCGGTTCTTCCTTGCGGCGCTCCTGTGTAAAGAGGCCCACTTCATAGGGCGCCAGAGCGGGTTGGACGTCCAGTGTCCGGGTGCGTCCTGCCAGTGGGCTGTTGTCGAGCACAATCTTGGGCACTACCCCGACCCCAAACCCCAGACTCACCATGCTGACGATGGCCTCGTTGCCGCCGACCTGAGCATAAATATGGGGTTTGACCCCCAGTTGCCGAAACCACCGATCCACGCGTTCCCTGGCCAGGCCTTCTTCAGAAAGGATCATGGGGGTGTCTTCCCAGGCGCTTTTGCTGGCGGTGCCGCTGAGGTGTTCCGCCAGTTGGGCCTGCCCGGCCTGGGCAATGAACAGCAAGGGCGAGCGGGCGATGGGGCGAAAGGCAATCCCGGTTGGCAGGTGGTCGGGCCTGGCGCCGATGGCGATATCCTCTTCGCCCTGCTGCACCCGGTGCACGGCTTGTGCCGGGTCCCCGGTGTGCAGTTTGAGTTCAATTCGCGGGTACTGGTGGCGGAAACTGCTGAGCAGGTCATACAGGAAGCTGTAGCTGGCGGTCACCGAACAATACAGGCTCAACTCCCCCTGTAACACGCGGCGGTCTTCCTGCAAGGCGTGGCGCAGGTTGTCCCAGCGGGTGAGGGTGTCGCGGGCATATTCCTGAAAACGCTGCCCTTCGCGGGTCAGCGTGACACTGCGATTGTCCCGGTAGAACAGCGCGGCTCCCAGCTCGTCTTCCAATTGTTGAATGGTACGGCTGAGCGTGGAGGGGCTCACGTGGCACATGCTGCTGGCCCGGCCGAAGTGCAGGGTGTCTGCCAGGGTCAGGAACAGGCGAAGGGGTTTGGTATCCATGGCTTTGTTTCTTTAATCGCAATGCAATGTTTCAAATATATCATTTTACGCAATGCGACAGATAGCCTAGAGTGGCTGGCCTGTTCGGGGCCGTACCATCGGCCTCGCCACCGTTTTCTTCACCCCCAGAAAGAGCCAGAACTATGAGCATGCAAGTTTACTACGACAAGGATTGTGACCTTTCCATCATCCAGGGCAAGAAAGTGGCCATCATCGGCTACGGTTCCCAGGGCCACGCCCATGCCTGCAACCTGAACGATTCCGGTGTCGACGTGACCGTGGGTCTGCGTCCTGGCTCTTCTTCTATCGCCAAGGCTGAAGCCCACGGCCTGAAAGTGAGCGACGTACCTTCTGCCGTTGCTGCTGCTGACGTGGTGATGATCCTGACTCCCGATGAGTTCCAGGCCCAGCTGTACAAGGCTGAAATCGAGCCGAACCTGAAGGAAGGTGCTACCTTGGCGTTCGCCCACGGTTTTGCTATCCACTACAACCAGATCGTGCCGCGCGCTGATCTGGACGTGATCATGATCGCCCCGAAAGCGCCGGGTCACACCGTGCGTACCGAGTTCACCAAGGGTGGCGGTATTCCTGACCTGATCGCGATCTTCCAGGACGCTTCTGGCAATGCCAAGAACGTTGCCCTGTCTTACGCTTCCGGCGTGGGCGGCGGCCGTACCGGTATCATCGAAACCACCTTCAAGGACGAGACTGAAACCGATCTGTTCGGTGAGCAGGCGGTACTGTGTGGTGGTGCGGTAGAGCTGGTGAAAGCCGGTTTTGAAACCCTGACCGAAGCCGGCTACGCGCCGGAAATGGCCTACTTCGAGTGTCTGCACGAACTGAAGCTGATCGTCGACCTGATGTACGAAGGTGGCATCGCCAACATGAACTACTCCATCTCCAACAACGCGGAGTACGGTGAGTATGTGACTGGCCCGGAAGTGATCAACGACGAATCCCGTGCTGCCATGCGCAATGCCCTGAAGCGTATCCAGAGCGGTGAGTACGCCAAGATGTTCATCGCCGAAGGCGCTCACAACTACCCGTCCATGACCGCAGCTCGTCGCAACAACGCGGCTCACCCCATCGAGCAAGTGGGTGAGAAGCTGCGTGGCATGATGCCGTGGATCAAGGCGAACCAGATCGTCGACAAGAGCAAAAACTAAGCTTTTGTGACGATTGCAGAAACGCGGCTTCGGCCGCGTTTTTTGTTTTCGGGGGGTGCGTTACACTAGCCTCATCATCTTTGGGACGGACTTCCATGCAGGACAACGACAAGACAACTACCCCACCCCAGGAAACCTTTGAAGTGGTGGAGGCCGAACAGCGTACCGGTGCCCGCCACAAAGGGGTTTACCTGTTGCCGAACCTGTTCACTACCGGGGCCCTGTTCGCCGGCTTTTATGCCATCGTGGCGGCCATGAACGGGCTGTTCGAGAACGCAGCGCTGGGCATCATTGTGGCCGGCATTCTCGATGGCATGGATGGCGGTGTTGCCCGCCTGACCAACACCCAGAGCAAGTTCGGGGCAGAGTATGACTCGCTTTCCGACTGTGTGGCTTTCGGTGTGGCGCCGGGACTGGTGGCCTATTCCTGGGCGCTGTCCGGGCTGGGCAAGTTTGGCTGGATGGCCGCCTTCATCTACGTCGCATGTGCCGCACTGCGTCTGGCGCGCTTCAACGTACAGGCCGAATCGACCGACAAGCGCTTCTTTATCGGGCTGCCTAGCCCCACCGGGGCCGGCTTGGTGGCTACCATGGTGTGGTTGGGGGCGAGCCGCGGTATTGAGGGCAGTGACGTATCCTGGCTGGTAGCCTTCATGGTCGCCGGGGCGGGCCTTTTGATGGTGTCCTCGGTGAAGTATCACTCCTTCAAGGAATTCCACATTGGCCGGGTGCCGTTCAAGGTATTGCTGGGCGTGATTATTGCCTTTGCCATTGTGTTTCTGGATCCTCCTCTGGTGTTGCTTTCTGCTGCTGTGATCTATGTGGCTGTCGGACTACTGATGAGTCTGTGGCACCTGCGAAAAGGCGGGCGGGCATAATAATCAGGCTGCCGCTAAGCCGGTATTGTGAAGCGAAAGCCTATCTCCTTTATGTGATCGGGCGGGAACGTGATTAAACAGATACGCGCTTCTATTACCTGCCTGACATGCTGGGTGAAAAAGGCGTGGGGTGCCGTCCCTGTCAGAATCAGGCCATTCATTGTGAATGTACTGGTTGGGGTTGCCATTGTGCTCTGGCTTCACCTGAACCCTGATTCCTCCATGGTAAAGCGGCAGCAGGATAGGGGGCTGGACTGGCTCTCGCGTCTGGTGACCAACACCTCGTTTGCTCCGCAACCCAGTCAGCCTATCTTCATGGTCAATGTGGATTCCGAAACCTATACCGAGTGGGGCGAGCCTTGGCTGACCCCGGCGGATAAGGTCGCTGACATCATTGGCCGACTGCTTCAGGCCGGTCCTGCACAAATCGTTGTGGATTTTGATTTCAGTCGGCGTAGGGATCTGCAGCCCTTGATGGAGGTGTTGGCGCCCTATCAGGAAGACGATGCGCCTGAGACCCAGCTGATATTCATGAAAACCCAGTCCTTACAGTTGCCGGCCAAGAGTGTTCTCCCGGCGTTTCGGCGATCTGCACTGGATGACTTGGTGGCGTCCAGTGCCAGGCTGCATTGGGCTGCCCCGCTTTTCCGTCCGGACAGGGATGGTGTCATCCGGCACTGGCAGCTGATCATTGGGGGATGCAATCAAGGGGGCTTGCAGCTACTGCCCTCAGTGCAGTTGCTGTCTGTCATGCTGAGTCATGGTGTGGATCAGGATCTCTATGCGTTATTGGCGCCGGGCCAAGAGGGTTGTCTCTCGATGCCACACTTTGCCGGGCGTGTCCGTCTCAATGCTGATAAGCAGATCGAACTGGCGGGAGACGAGCTACGACACCGTATAGTCTTCGCCTTGCCGCCAACCCCTGAGGATGGCTATCTGCCTGTTGACTGGCAGGGAGTTTCCCTCCCTGCTGTTACCGCGTTGTCGGCAAGAGATGTGGTGGCGGCGGAGACTCTGGCTACAGGTGGATTGCTGGATGGGGCCTTGGTAATCGTTGGGGCCAGTCACCGGGATTCTGGTGATATTCATATGACGCCAGTGGGGCGAATGCCGGGGTCTCTGGTCCTAGCCAACAGTATTACCGCGTTGCAGGGGCTGGAGCAGGTGCAGCGCCCGCCGCTGCTGTTGATTGTGGCCGTGGAGTTGTTGTTGATCGTTGTGACGTCCTGGCTATTCATGATCATGTCGCCCTTTGCGGCAACCCTGGTGAGCTCGGCCGGCATTGCCTTGCTGGTTGTGCCGTTAAGTCTGCTGGCCTTCAGTCAGGGGGTATGGCTGGACTTTGCATTGCCGATTCTTGCGGTGCAATTGAAGAGCCTGTTTGTTGAGGCTTCCCTGGGGTACAGCAAGATGCGAGAGAAAGGGGTCAGGGGATTGTTATGACGCGATTCGGATCGATATTGTTGGGTGGCTGGCTGGTGACAGTCGCATCCGTAGCTGTTGCACGCGATGCCGTCGGGGTGATTACGGCGGTGGCCGACTCGGGGCTGGTAACTCTGCGGGGAGCGCATGAGCGCCCAGCGAGCCTGTTTGCGGTAATCCAGCCTGGAGAGCAAGTGGTGGTGGCGCCTGGGGGGCGCGCTACCGTCCGCTATGCTGGCGAAGATATCAACGTAACCGCGGCAAACAGTCCGTACCGCCTTCCTGCCGAAGAAACCGGAGATAGCATCGCCGGTAATATGCTCGATTGGGCTCTCTCAGTTCTAGGTTCTACCGATGCCGAGCTTGAGGAGCCTGTGGCAGTGGCGATGGCTTCCCGCGGCTTCCACTCTTTGTCCCTTTATTATGTTGGGCCATTTGGCAACCATTTGCAGCGCAGGGATCAGATGGTCGTGATTCATGATGCCAGCATGGTTGTGGAATCTGTTGTTGTGGGCGGGGAGCTACAGGTGCTGCCGGTGGTGCCGGTGCAGCCAGGGGTGAGCGCTGTGGATATGCGTGGCCTGCCAGAAGGAGATTATGTGCTACATGTGTGCGCAGCTGAGCGGTGCCTTCAGTTTCCTCTGCGTTGGCAGGAAATACTGGATGAGAGTCCACAAGCGGTGGAGGATCTCCCCCCGGAGCTCGCGGCCCTGGCCCTGATACGTGATGGCGATCTTTATCAGCTTGAAGGGATTCAGCAGCTCTGGGGAGCGAGAGAAAACAGTGAACTGGCACAGGCCTTGTTTGCTCGATTGCAACCTGTGGAATAACACTGGAATTAGTGCCTATCCCTCAAATGGGGGATGCGGGAGTCGTGCTTGCCGGGCTATAACGGCACGGGTTAAGGCTTCGGGGGGCTGATCTGTACCGGGGTCATTGCGACTATTCCGCGCTCGAGCCGGATTTTGACTAGAAGGGAATATCATGAAAAAGAATGTAATTGCGTTGTCCGTCGTGGCTGCCATGGCGTTGCCTGGTGCGGCTCTGGCCGACCAAAAAGACGGAGAAAATGTGGATTCCACGGCCAAAGTGCAAGCCAGCCCGGCAATGGATGCTCTGAGTTTGGCTGCAGACCTTGAGGCGCTGGGGCGTGACAAGAAGGATGCCCTGTTACTGGCAGCGGCCTTGCGTTTGCAGCAATCTGTGGCAACCGAAAATGCCTCCAGGGAAAAGACGGTTCAAGGCGATGCTGACGAGTCTGCCGACAAACCCGGGCAGGTGGCGTTAGCCGAGTTGGCGAAGGAGTATGCCGGTGACAATGAAGCGCTCCTTTCTGTTGTTGCCATGGCAGGTGACACAGTTGCCTCTCGGGGTGCTCACTACGGTGCGATTGGACATGAAGACCGGGTTTACGCACGCACGACCGATGTTTATGACATTACCTTTACCGGCGGGCGCCAAGCTGAGATTCTGGTTCGCGGCGATGGTGATACCGATCTCGACCTCTATATCTATGATGAGTATGGAAATGAGATCTGTTCTGACACCTTGAGGGATGATCGCCCCTATTGTGTCTGGAATCCCCGCTGGACAGGTGAGTTCTCTGTGCATGTGAAAAACCTGGGCGGTGTTTACAACAACTATGTCTTGCTGACCAACTAATCGAATTTGCATGACGATGGGTGTAACAACCTGTCAGCTATCACATCAAAAAGGGGCGTCTTCACGAAGGCGCCCCTTTTTTCGTTTAGTCTGGTGGTAAACCAGCCAAACCGGGAGTTGTGATGATTATCCGCCACAAGGATCCTTCAGAGCCGAAAAGCCACGAAATCACCCCGGAGTCGGTGTATCTCAAGCGCCGGGAGTTGATGGCGTTGGGAGGGTTGGCCGGGTTGTTTGGTGCCTTGCCTGCCTGGGCACACGGATTCAGTCCGGTGGATGAGGATGGCTCGCGCCCCCGCTGGCTGAAAGACCAGGTGGCCAAAGCACGGGAGGGGCAGCCTGATGTGGATGAGGCGCTGACGCCCTATAAGGATGTGACCGGATATAACAATTTCTATGAATTTGGCACCGGTAAGACGGACCCGGCGGATAACGCTCATACGTTGCAGACGGACCCGTGGACCGTCACCGTCGCCGGCGAGGTTGAAAAGCCGGGTGACTATCCGCTGGAGACCCTGCTTGAGGGGCTGACACTGGAAGAGCGGATCTACAGGCTGCGTTGTGTCGAGGCGTGGTCCATGGTCATTCCCTGGGTCGGGGTTCCTCTGGCTGCGTTACTCAAAAAGGTGCAGCCGACCAGCAAGGCGAAATATGTGGCCTTCACTAGCCTCGCAGACCCGGAGAAGATGCCGGGAGTGAAATCCCCCTTCACCGGCATTGATTGGCCCTACCGGGAAGGGTTGAGGCTGGATGAGGCGATGCATTCACTGACATTGATGGCAGTCGGCCTCTATGGGCGAACGCTACCCAATCAGAATGGCGCGCCGTTTCGGTTGGTCGTGCCGTGGAAATACGGTTTCAAGTCCATCAAGTCCATTGTCAGAATCGAACTGACCGAGAGCGAACCTGCCACGACCTGGAACATGCTGGCGCCAGGGGAATATGGGTTTTATGCCAACGTTAACCCGGAGGTTGATCATCCTCGCTGGTCGCAGAGCCGTGAGCGCCGCCTGCCCAATTCCTTTTTCGACCCGAACTGGGTGCCAACTCGTATGTTCAATGGCTATGAGCAGGTCGCCTCGCTCTACAAAGGCATGGACCTGAAGCGGAATTATTGATGAAAACCCGCTATTGGACCTGGCTGGGATGGCCGTTGGGGGCGGTGCCTCTGGCATGTCTGGTATTGGAGGCGGCCAGTGGACAGTTGGGGCCCGACCCGGCTGAGGTGCTTGTGGAGCGCCTGGGCTGGTGGGCTCTGGTGCTGTTGCTGACCTGTCTGGCCATGCGGCCCGCGGCACAGCTACTGAGGGTTCCGGGTCTGGTGGTCTGGCGGCGCACCTTTGGGTTGTGGGCATTTGGCTATGTCAGTCTGCACTTTCTTGCCTGGGCAACCTTGTTGCTGGGCTGGGACCCAAACTATCTTGGGGAGGAGCTTGGCAAGCGGCCCTATATCATTGTTGGTTTGCTTGGCTGGCTGGCAATGTGGCCATTGGCGGCAACCAGTACCCGCAAGGCCCGTCGTCGCATGGGCGCGCGGTGGGGCAAATTGCACCGTTTGGTGTTCCCGGCGGTTATATTGGGGGTGGTGCACCAGAGCTGGGTGCAGAAATCCGGCTACGGGGAGACCCTGATCTTTGCGCTGGTCCTGGCGATGCTGTTGATTTATCGCGGCCTGAAAGACCACAGGTTGAGCAACAAATAGCCGAAAACCGGGGTTTTCGGCGCTTTTTTGCACTCCATGCTCAAAAGGTGACCGTTTGATAAAAAAGTCGTGAAAAAAGTGTTGACGGTTCTCCGGAAATCTCTAGAATGCGCCCCCACAACGACGGCGGACACGGCAACACGCCAACGACGCAGTCGGGAAGCAAACAGCTTCCAAGCTCTTTAACAATCAGGCAAGCAAACG